>JACQMD010000091.1 GCA_016203755.1 Candidatus Roizmanbacteria bacterium | reverse complement strand
TTCACGTCGATACGGGGATGGGGGAGTTGGACCATCATCAGGATGATCGGGATACTTGTGCGGCAAAACTTGTTTTTGAGCATGTGCTCAAAAACAAGAACTCAAAACTCTCAGCCAAAGGCCGATCCGCCTCTGGCGGAAAAACTCAAAACTCAAAAATTGAAATCAAGCATTTTCAAAAAGAAGCGTTGGAACGACTCGTAGCGGTTGTCAATGACATCGACCATTTTCGTCAGGTGTATTATCCCGAGCCGACGGCTGATTATCATCAATTTTCGCTTGTTGATATTTTGGATGGGTTACATTTGGTGTATAATGGGCGGGGAAGCGGAGATATCCAGGTAGTTGAGCATGGAATGAGTGCACTTGATGCAATCTACCGGGTATTACAGAACAAAGTACATGCGGAAAAAGAATTGGAAGGAAGCGAAAAAATGGAAGTAACATCTCCGCTCGGAAAGATTGTTGGATTTTTGACCGGCAATGATGCGGTCCTTGATATGGCACAAAAAATGGGATATTCAATAGTTGTCCGCAAAGACCCAAAAAAAGGCTACGTACGAATTAAAGCATTACCTGAAAAAGGTATTGATCTGACAAAAACGTATGAATTGTTGAAAATGAAAGATCCGCATGCGACATGGTTTTTACATTCATCAAAGGCGATGCTCCTGAACGGCTCAACGAAAAATCCGACCATGCGTCCAACAACGCTTAATCTTGAAACTATTTTGATGCATATTAGCGCATCAATATCTTAAATGAGATGGGAGGTGTAGCATTTACTTACAACATATGGTATTTGTCAAAGCAAAAAAAGGAGATTCCAACGATTCTCTTATTCGAAAATTTGTCCGTAAAATTACGGAGGAGAATCTTATGCAACAAATCAAGGATCTCCAATTTTATAAAACTCCATCGGAGCTTCGCAAGGAGCGAAAAAATAGATTTCGTAAAAAATAACAGGACGGTCTATGATTGAAATTTTTGTACAATCCCGTTACCAGGTGGATAGACGAGTCATTAGAAAACGGGTAGAATTTTTTTTGCAAAAGCTTAGTATTGACCCGGCTCAGTACACGGTTTCAATTGCTATTGTTGGCGATCGTAAGATGAGTCAGATTCATCGCCGTTTTGCCCATAAAGACGGGACAACGCCGGTTCTTTCGTTTCCGCTATCTGCCGGGCAACTTCGCCTGGGGGAAGCAATTGATAAAAAACACGCGCAACACGTGCGGGAGACTATTGGTAAGGATAATCCCACACTGCTGGGAGAGATTGTTGTTTCTTATCCGCAAACGCTTCTCTTTGCAGCAGATGAGAATAAGCTGGTGGACGTGAAGATCGGGGAGTTTATAGAGCACGGACTGACAAAATTGTTGACAACGACATGAAGCTTGTAGCGTATAACTTATAACGTTTAACACATGAAATTACAATGGTTTTCTACCGAAAATATCGCCCTCAAACATTAGTAGAGCTTGATAAAGAAGACATCCGGACTCGTTTAACCGCCATTCTGCAAAGCGGGCGAATCCCCCATGCGTTTCTTTTTGCCGGGCCAAAAGGAACGGGAAAAACAAGCACGGCACGGATTGTAGCGAAGGTATTAAATTGCGAGAGGACCAGTATCGAGCCGTGTGACAAATGCGAAAATTGTACTGCCATTAAAGCAGGGTCACATATCGATGTATATGAAATCGATGCGGCGTCCAGCCGAGGGATCGATGAGATTCGTGAGCTTCGTGAACGGGTAGCGCTCTCCCCGGCGATGGCGAAGTATAAGGTGTATATTATCGACGAGGTGCACATGCTTACCCGAGAGGCGTTTAATGCGCTTCTGAAGACGCTTGAAGAACCCCCGGGCCATGTAGTATTTATTCTCGCAACAACAGAGATTCACAAACTTCCTGATACTATTCTCTCGCGATGCGTTTTGTTGCCATTTACGAAAGCAACTAATGATGAGATTACACGGTCATTACAACGCGTTATTAACGGTGAACAATTACGTATTTCAGAGGAATCCGTAAAGCTTATCGCGCATCACGCAGACGGATCATTTCGGGATGCGACCAAACTTCTTGAACAAGCGGTTGCTGAGGGTAAGCTTGATACAGAGAGCATACGATCCCTTTTAGGGGTGGCCCATCTCGGAGTTGATGAGTTTGTAGCTCTCATTCATAGGAAAAAAACACCGGAAGCGCTGTCATTGTTGCAGGAGCGGGCAAACTCCGGAGTTGACTTTACCGTATTTACGCAAGCGCTCATTGAATTCCTGCATACACAGTTATTATTGAGTTATCAGACAAATAGTGAAAAAAAGTCAGTAGGTCTCACGAAGGGAGAATTAAAACAGCTTCTGAAGGTTTTTACCCGGGCACATCTAGAGCTTCGTGGAAGCGTTCTGCCACAACTTCCATTAGAGCTCGTTGTGATAGAATGGTGCGAGGGAAATCAATATACAAATAAGCAAATAAGCAAATAAGCAAATGCAAAGAACAAAACCTGTTTGGTATTTTTGCACCATTTGCTTATTTGAGATTTGCATATTTGCTTATTTAGAGGAGGTGGTAGTACATGTTTAACCCACTGAAGGGACTTGGAGATTTAAATCAGCTTCGGAAACAGGCACAACAAATGCAACAGGCGCTTGCACAGGAAGAGGTTGTGGTAGAAAAAGACGGCGTGCGAATTGTGATGAGTGGTGATCAGAAGGTAAAAGAACTGACCATTGACGGGCAGCCGGAGATTCGCGTTGCGGAAGTACTTGAGGAAGCGTTGAAAAAAACACAGCAAATTGCTGCACGACAACTCATGAGCATGAGAGGAGAGTAATGATTTACGTCACCGGTTCGCTTGCATTTGATTTCATTATGGATTTTCCCGGGAGGTTTGCCGACCAGATTGTGCCGGAGAAGGTTCATGTGATGAGCATTTCATTTTTGGTTGAGACCCTTCGGGAGAGTTTTGGTGGAACGGCAGGGAATATTGCATATAATCTTGCATTGCTTGGCCAACCAGTTAGTGTAGTTGCAACGGGCGGAAAAGACTTCAGGCCGTATGAACGGAATTTGAAAAAGCACGGTGTTACGACTGGCTCTATTCAAATTACTACTCAAGATTTTACCGCCCGCGCATTTATTACCACAGATTTATCCGACAATCAAATCGCAGGATTTTACCCTGGCGCAATGCGGTTGGATAAAACGCTTCATATTCCTCGCGTTGTATCTGAGAACGACTTTGTTGTTATCGCGCCAACCGATCCTGCTGCGATGGACCAATTTATCAATGAGTGTATCGAGCGAAACATTCCCTTCATGTTTGATCCGGGGATGCAATTGCCGAGACTTTCGATAGATACGCTTCAAAAAGGGGTCGAGCATGCGAAGATTGTCATTGGAAATGATTATGAGATAGCGCTAATAAACTTAAAATTAAAAACGAAAAAGGAAAAACGACAAGTAAAAAATAAAAACTCAACAATTATTATTACGACACTTGGCGAGAAAGGGAGTATTGTTGAGCAGGATAATGAACGTTTTGTCATACGTGCTGCAAAAGCTGTGAAGATTGTTGATCCAACGGGAGCAGGGGATGCGTACCGTGCGGGATTTCTGGCAGGATTTATCAGGGGTTTGCCGCTCAAAACTTGCGGACAAATTGGGTCGGTTGCAGCTGTTTATGCGGTTGAGAACTATGGTACAATAGAACATTCGTATAGGCTGGAACAGTTTAAAAAGCGGTACCAAGAAGAGTTTGGCTTGATGATAGAATAAAATTTCATGAAATGTAATTTCATTACTAACTACGAATAATTACAAATATACGAATCCTGATGTCTAGATTATTCGTATATTCGTACCAATTAGTAGTTCGTAGAACTTCGATTATCTTTTACATATTTAATATGAACTACAATATTGCCAACATCAAACTTGCCGATGGCGGTAAAAACCGCATCGAGTGGGCCCGTTCCCGGATGCCCGTGTTAAATCTCATCGGCGGACGATTTAAGCGGGAAAAACCTCTCAAAGGTTTTCGACTTGCCGCGTGTTTGCATGTGACAGCTGAAACTGCCAATCTCATGTTAACGTTGCAACAAGGTGGCGCAACGGTAGTCCTTTGTGCGTCCAATCCTCTTTCAACCCAGGATGATGTTGCTGCAGCACTCGTTAAGCATTATGAAATTCCCGTATTTGCCATTCACGGTGAAGATAGCAAAACGTATTATCGGCATTTAGAACAGGCGATTGCGTTTCAGCCGAATATTACGATGGATGACGGAGCGGATCTTGTGAATGAATTGCATAAATTATCTGTAGTTGCGCGCCGCGGACAACGCCCAAAAGAATCACAGGTAGGCCAAGGGCCTGCGACTACAAAATATGAAATTAAAAATAAGAACGGTGAATCCTGGGAATTCCTCGGTTCATCTGAAGAAACCACCACTGGTGTCATTCGCCTTCGTGCCATGGAAAAAGACAAGGCATTAAAAGTCCCCGTTATCGCCGTTAATGATTCCGATACCAAACACTTTTTCGATAATCGCTATGGGACAGGGCAATCAACCATTGACGGGATTTTGCGAGCAACGAATATTTTGCTTGCAGGAAAAACATTCGTTGTCTGCGGCTATGGATGGTGTGGTAGAGGACTTGCTGCTCGTGCGCGGGGGATGGGAGCACAGGTCGTGGTCACAGAAGTTGATCCGATCAAGGCACTTGAGGCAATCATGGATGGGTTTATGGTCATGCCGATAGGAAAGGCCGCAAAAATCGGAGACGTGTTTGTGACCGTTACCGGTGGTAAAGGAGTTATTAGCATTGATGCAATGAAAACGATGAAGGATGGAGCAATACTGGCTAATAGCGGGCATTTTGATGTAGAGATTGAGCTTGCGAAACTGGAAAAGGTTGCGACGAAAAAACGGAAGATTCGCGAAAATGTTGTTGAATATGAAATTATGACGAATCGTAAATCGTCAACAGTAAACCGTAAAAAGATATATATTCTCGGTGAAGGTCGTCTTGTCAATCTTGCTGCTGCCGAGGGACATCCGTCGGAGGTTATGGACATGAGTTTTGCCGATCAGGCACTCGCTGCAGAATGGTTTGTAAAGAATCGGGGATTGTTACAACCAAAAGTGTACCGTCTTCCAAAACGATTGGATAACATGGTGGCGAAGTTGAAACTGAAGGCGATGGGAATAAAGATCGACCGGTTGAGCCGCGAACAGAAGAACTATTTGAGTTCGTGGACTGAGGGAACGTGATCACGTTATTTTCCCCGTCGGGTCGAGGGCTTGCAGAGCACGCATAACCGTAAACTGATTCTCGGGTTTATATTCAGTAAGGTTAAATTCAGAAATACTTCGAGGAATGCCGAGGGGAAATAACGCTTCATCAATGCCATACATTTTCATCCATTCGATTGTTTTACCCGGTGAGAGCGTAAAACATACAAGCATTTCTCTTATAAATTCTGCTGTTCGATATTGGACCACTTCTTTATTTAATGTAGTGACAGTTTTTAGTTTTGGAAGCCGGAGATTGAATTTTGTCACCGAATAACGATCTCTTCCGGTTAGTTCACCTTTAGTTGGAGATAACAATTCAACCCGCAGCATTTTAGAAAACGCATGTAGTGCGTCAAGAAGACTTTGATATTCTGGAAAATGTATCCGGCTTTTGCCATTTTGTATCGACTTATCACCTGTATTGAATGCAATATATGTTTTATGGGTATCGTTATCACGAATCAATAAACCCATTGTACTGATTTTGCTCGTCTGGTGAGGTCCCTTTCGGGCATCCTTAAGTAATCGCTCACGATCATTGTCCGGCAGTCGTTCTGCGATATCAAGCGTATATTGATCTGTTCCCGGTTTCAGGTGTGCACGGATCACTTTTCTTCCATCATGTAGCGTCAGTGATGATATAGAAATGGCTGGATCCTCCCTTGATGAGATAAATTCACGAACTGTTTCTTCTAAATCTGATGAGCCTTGATAATATTTTATATCGAAATCGAGCGGGCCTTCGTTAAATCCGTTAAGGACATTTCGCTGTACATGAGTAAGGCGTATATCCAAGTCCGTATTTAGCATAATCATGTGGGCTGCATTTTTTAATAATCCCCATGCTTTCATTGAAGACCCATCATCAAAAAAAAGTCTCCTGATTGCTCCGCCCGGTACCTCGGCAATGACATCTAAAGGACTATTGAAAATTCTCGGGTAATCGGGCGCCTGTAAATGAGGAGCGATTGTTGATAATAGCTGATTGGTAAATAAAGGAATTTCCTTTAAAAAATGTTTGTTCACAAACGGAGGTATTCCTCGTGCATCTGTAAAAGCATGATGTAGTACAAGATTGGTAGGATATAGTCTGTAATGTTTGCAGGAGTTAGCATTTCCTTCAACGCTAATTTGTTCTCCAGAAAACATTTCAAAAAAATTTGTATATACTTGTTCTTCTTCTGTTGTTCTGGCCATAGTTAATACTGAAATTGGTAACCAAATGATCGAATAGTTTTTATTGCGCCAGCAGTAAGACCTAACTGCTGCAACTTATTCCGGAGTCGCTTGATAAGCTGATCTATTGCCCAGTCGGAGTACTTTTCTTCTACAGCATCCTTCCAGAGTTCTTGAGCAATTTCATCGCGGGTAAGCGGTTTATTCTTATTCATCAAAAAAAGTTTCAGTACCCGAAGCTCTGCCCGGGAAAACAATTGATTGACGGGAATATTGTTAAACAGTAGTGTGGAATCTTGCAGACTGATCTGTATTCGTTTCCAGTGTTTTTGCACAAAGGTCTGTAGAAATGGTAGGGTGCAGGTGTTTTTTTCAATCAGCCCTAATCGTTCTAAATGATATCTGCGATCAGGAAATTTTGTATTGTGAGGATCAAAAATAATTTCCAGCTCTTCTTTGTTGAGTGATTGGTAGAGAGAGGAGAGTCGATATTGTATCGCTTCATGATCATACAACTGTTCAAGGGGATAGTCAGGGATATCCCGTAAAATCCGAACAGCCTGTTTCAAAATCCAAAGATGCCCTCCGCACTGTTTAACCAGCGTATGAAGTGTGCTGTCAGTCAGTTTCATCTCCCATTTGGCAGCCAGGTATTCAATAAATAAACGTGAATTTTCCTTTGAATAGAGCGGGTAATATCGGATATTACCAACAATATGAATTGAACCTAACGAATCGATATCTGCACGGGAGAGATACAATTCAGAAAAGAAGATAAGTCGTAACTGTTGATTGTCTGTTTGCATCTTGAAAAGCCAGGGAAAAATACCGCTATTTCTTGTTTGAATAAGATATTCAATGTTGCTTATAAACACGTTGACCTTGCTATTTTCGCAAATGAACCCCTTTTGTTGCATGTACAATGCTATGTCTGCCGGATCTTCAAATACGTTTGATAATCGGATATGAACAAGCGGAGCGGAAAATAGTGACTGGTGATCCTGAATGATTTGTTCGATTCTTCTCTCGACCCCACTGTAGGGAAAGGAATAAAAAAGCGCAGGTTCGGGATAAGAAAATAGATCTCTGCATTCAGCTAAAAAATGAGTAAAGTTTTGCGGGATAAAGTATTTAAATTGCATGGCCATAGTCCACAAGATACTATAAGTTGTTAAAACTGATAGAATACAATCATATAGTATATCATGCAATGGAAATTTCAATAACTGACAAAAAACAATCAGATAGAATATCAAGCAGATACAACCTTTGCTTTTTATACTCGTATCAAATGAAAAACACCCTAACGCTTAGAAAATATCTCATCATCAACAGAATATTTTTTATGTGGGAACTGTACAAAGCGAATACTGAAAAAATAGCAAAGAGAACCGAAAGAAATACCATTACCAATCGAGCAACATACAGATATATATGACGTTAGAACGAACATTTACCGGGCAGCCAGTTGAACCAGCACAACTAGTAGACGTAGTAGCAATGACTCCTGATCAACTGAAGGAATTAACAATAGACATTTATGATAGATACCAAGGAGCACTTATGGGGTTTGATAGGCGGCACGAAGGAGAAGTGTTGTGGGACTCAAAACTTCTTCCCGTTAAATACCATGGGGAAAAAGACCTTCATTCTGCACCCACGTGGCGTATTCAGCTTATGGGGACCGGTACCGAAGAATTGGACTGTCGTGTCGGAGTGATACATGATAGTAATGTTGCTTACGTAGGATATAAGAAACGTAATGATGAGGAAGCAATTACATTGTCTTACGCCTTTAACCCGGCCGATAACAATATTAGAGTTAATAGGGTAACGCAAGGTGAGAAAAGAACAATTGATAACTATACCATATATGAGGAACGGGGCATCGTTTACGTGCGTTTTGACGATCCTGCTGTTACGGCGACCTTTCGGGCTGAACAACTCAAACAGGAAGATTTTCCGGAACTGACTAATGATCTTGCTGCAATTTACGCGCTTCCGGCTATGCTCTCGGGGGAACAACCACTTCCGCCGGGATGGGAGGTCGCGTATCCGGTTCCTATCGAAGTTGCGGCGTCACGTCTGGCAACTCATTACGAAACAATACTTATGAAAAAAGCCAAGGAAGATAGATTCTTGTGGCTCAATGATTTTGCGGATGATCTTTTAGATCACGCAAGATACGCCAAAACTACGTACGGTATATCTGATGCACAGTATGAGCGGATGATTGCGGCGGCCGAACCATTACTTGCTCAAATGCGGAATATGCTTCCTAACTCCGTCGACAAATTTCCATGGATAAGTGATCTGGGAAGGCACGCAGCTTCTGTACCTGCTGTTGCTGCGATTTTAGAAGAAGCAACCCGTCTGGAGAATTTAGGAATAAAAAGGATACAAGATAAAATTGATAAATCTGTCTTACGG
>JACQMD010000088.1 GCA_016203755.1 Candidatus Roizmanbacteria bacterium | reverse complement strand
TACAACTCCGTCAGTTTCGCCCCTTTTTTGGGCTTTTCCTGGACGAGGTTTAAATAGCGCTCGGTGGTTGAGATGCGTTTGTGACCGACGAGTTTTGAAATATATTCAAGGGGCGCTCCCGCTGCCAACTGATGGGCGATAAATGTCACCCGTAAGTCATTTACCTTTGCATTTTCAATGCCGGCAGTTTTGAGCGCCCGGTCAATAACGGTGCGGATATTACGAACGAGGAGGGGATTGCCGGTCTTGGTAATAAACACGTGGGAATTGCTCCCTTTGTTAGGACGAATTGCAAGATATGCCTTGATCGCCTCCATTGCAGATTGATTGAGTGGAATTCTCCGTGATCCGATCTCCAGACAATCATCTTTCACCTGTTCCAATCGCAAATCAGCAACCTCGCTTATGCGAAGTCCAGTTTGTAAAAACAACTCAATGATTGCGTAAATCCGGGTATCACTTCGACACACATCGCGAAGCGCGCGATATTCGAGCTTGCTTAAGATTCGCGGTTCTTTCAATTCGTACTTTGGATGTGAAAGTTCTGCCGCCGGATTGTGTTCCACGATATGCTCTGACTGAAGAAACCGGTAGAGGGTTTTTATGGAGTTAATTTTTCGGGATATTGTTTTGGGGGTGAAGTTTTTTTTCTTTAATTCAAGCAAAAACGATTCGAGATCTTCTTTGGACAGGTCGGAAAAGGATGTTTTACCCATTGTCGAAAGAGTCGCAATAAGCTGCTCGATATCTTTTCCATATGCTACAATGGTGGCGGGAGCTTTTTGTTGCCCACGGAGGTGAGCAAGAAAACGATTCTTGACTTCTTCAAACATAAGAAGACCTATAATATCATTGGTCTAGTTGATTGTCAAGCAAATGTTTAAACGCTATGAAACGAATCGTACAATGGATACTACTTATCATGTGTTTACTATTAACGATAAATTTGTCACGCTCAATTACCGATCTTCGAAGGCGTGGCAGCATTGTCGAAGAAACCAGAGAAGCGCTTGCAAAAACGGAGCTGCAGCATGAAAAGTTGAATCAAAAATATACTGAAGTACAAAGCCCCTTTTTTGTAGAACAGCAAGCGCGCGATAAACTCAACATGGCAAAAAAAGGGGAAATTGTTGCAATTTTACCACCCGTTACTCCTATTCTCTCTCCAACACCGACGCCAAACATAAAAAATTGGGAATTGTGGTTGCGAGAGTTTCGTTTCAGGGAGTAAAAAACTGTGCGTGAGAGGCAGGATTCGAACCTGCAATCTCTCGCTTACCTACCCGCAATGCCGGTAAGTGCCAGCGGAAGGGATCGAACCTTCGACCTATCGCTTATGAAACGATCGCTGCTACCACTGAGCTACGCTGGCATAGGGATGTTTGTGGCTCTGTTTATACCATATTTTGCGCACAGATGCTACTTTTTTGACAGAAAATCTTCGGCCAGGTGAATAAAGGTATCAGTGAACGGAAGAAACGGTAACATCGTCAATTCTTCTGAACGTATCCAGCGAAAATCAATTGCTTCTTTCCTGTCCAGATGAATCGTTCCTTCTTTAATACGACAAAGGTAACAAAGCAAAAGAATATGTGCCCTACTACCTTCATCTTCCCACAGTATGGAACCAATGCCAGGAAGTAATTGTAATGGTTCAACACGTACACCAATTTCTTCCTGCAACTCTCTTGCAAGTGTATTGATCGGATCCTCACCGTGCTCTATTTTCCCTCCGGGAATTTCCCATTTCAAGTGGTTTCGTTTGCTCTGAGGATCATTGCGAAGAGTTATAAGGAATTTGTTTTCGTGGTTGACCAGAAGTCCCAAAACTCCAACGATTTGCCGCTTCTTCTTCATTGCTTCTTTTCAATACCATCTGCCGGATACCCGAGCGCATTGAGAGTTTTCTCAACAAGTTCCGGCATTGTTAGGTACGTCGAATCAATAATAAAATTATAGTTTTTTTGATCTACAAAATCGTTGCGGTGATAGATCTGCTGCAGTACTACAAATAGATTTTTTTCCCGTTCTTGAACCCGTTCTTTTGCCTGGACAAGAGTAACTTTTTCCCGGTTGGCAAATCGTGCATATCTTACTTCATCATCACACTGAAGTAATACTCGGAGTACATCATTTTGCTGATTTGCCATAATACCCGCCATCCACCCCTCAATAATCAAATTTCCTCTTTGTTTGAGCATGTTCTGCATACGATTATCAACTTCTCTGGTGAGTTTTTGTGATTGTTCTTCGGCTTTTTCAAGCAGAGCATTATGCGTGCGTGCATAATCGCGAAAGAATTGACTCGCAGAAAATGTCGGCCAGATGAGTTTACGTTGCAATCCCCAGAATAAACTGGTTTTTCCCGTACAGATTAAGCCTGATATAGTTATCTTTGTATAGTTCACCGCGTAATTGGCCCCTGGTATCCAAGTTTATCTAATACTACTCCAAGGGTTTCCAATGGTCCGGAAGAGTACGTATCAATCACCACGTGGAAGTACTGCGAATTCCAAAAATCATATTCACCGTATAGTTTTTTCCATTTTGAAATATTTTCTGCTTCACGCTGTTGAATAAAGATTTTTGCCTCATCCAGACTGACATCGTCCCTATTCATGACACGGTCAACACGAATTGCATCTCTTGAACAAATCAGTAAAACCCGTAAAACACCCGATATCTCACGGGCGACAAATCCGGAAAGCCAAGCCTCGTAGATGAGTTTGTCTTCACTGGATAATTTTTGTTTCGTCATCTTCTCAATCTCCTGCTCATGTTCGTCAGGTCGTGCTTCAGCTCCCTGTTTATTTTCATGAATGCCGTGTTGACGATCATATTCTCGTTGAATATCACCGGCATTAACCCGCTTCCATCCAAGAGTATGAGCGAGCCCTTTAGCAAGCGTTGAAGTACCGGTGGCAATTTTCCCTGAGACGGTAATATTGCGGTAGTTGAGCTTTGGGGTATCCATGGAAGTATTGTATATACTTTTGTTATGCTGAAAGAAAATATTTTTGCTTGATAAAAGAGGGCAGCGCTTTGCTTTCCTCTGTTAAAAATTGGCTTGCATCAAGTATTTCGATTCTCACGGGATGTTTATCTTTTGTAAAGTGAACCACAAAGCTACCCTCCATTTCAGCATGGTCGTAGGATTTTTTGCTTAAAGTAATGACAAGTATATCGTCTTCTTTATAATACTTTACGTTCATATCTTCCTTTCTCTGCAGGAAAAAATGTTATGACTTTTGTGTCTCCGTTATCTTTTCGATGAATAATACACAGTGAATGTTTTGTGTTTAAGTGTCCAATACATCTGCTTATTTCTCCTTCAAGTTCTTCCTCACTTTCAGGATTGATAATTCCCGATTCAATCTTTTTCTTCGTAATTTTAAATTTCTTCGCTTCTTTCGTTTTTAGCTTATCACTTGCATGTTTAGTGTAAATAATGTTCATGCATTATATGAAAGTTTGCATGTCTTCTACTACTAACAGGTAGTATATCATGAAATTAAGATAACATGATCGTCACCGGGCCGTCGTGAATAAGCTTGATTTGTCTCACCTCAATGTTATACTGTATCTGCTATGAAAAAGTATACTTATATTGAATCTAAACCAACCATTTTAGGCGGTACACCTGTAATTGTAGGAACAAGAATTCCGGTGTCACAACTATTACATCTCCTGTCTCAAGGGTATAGCATTAAACAGGTGAAACAGTACTATCCTCAGTTATCACTTCAAACAATAAAAGGCGTCATCGCCACCATTGCAGCAGATGCTGAAAACGGCAGATTCTATACAGCAGAGTAATGATTAAACAACATCAGCGCTTTCATGTGCTTCTTGATGAAGGACTGTACCCTCGAAACAAACTTCCACAGACGAATAACCGGCACAACATCAGACATATTACGCTTGATTTTAAGTACGGCGGGTATTCTATCGATAAAAAACTATGTTCTTTGTTGAATAAAAGTAAACAAGGAGATCTCTATGGGAAAGTGGTAGCTATAACGAAAGAGACCGGGAAGAAATGATAATCACTCATCCATCACTATCGTCACCGGGCCGTCATTGACGAGTGTAACTTGCATATACGCACCGAACTCGCCAGTGACAACTTTCTTCACTCCCAATCGTTTCAATTCTTTAACAAATAATTCATACAGTCTTTTTGCCTGATCAGGCGGGGCAGCGTGTATAAACGACGGACGGTTGCCACCGGTGGTATCGGCAAGTAATGTAAACTGGGAAACAACCAACACCTCCCCGTCAACATCTTTGATGGACAAATTCATCTTATCTTTTTCATCCTGCATAATACGAAGTTTCACGATCTTTTCGACAGACGCTTTAACGTCCTGCTCTACATCTTCCTTTGCAATACCCAATAACACGAGGAATCCGGTACCAATTGATGCAATTTCTTTTTTCTCAATCGTTACCGATGCTTGATGCACACGTTGGATAACCGCTTTCATAGAAGGACAAAAAAGGCAATAATGAGCAAAAGGCCCCAGCTGCCAAAGAATACTAGTTTGTTGCTAGTCCAGTTACGCCCGCCAGAAATAGACGAGGTAAACAATGGATAGAGCGGGCGTGAAGCGTAATCTTTTTCATGACTATGCACATCGGTGAGAAGATGCGATAGATGACAGAGTGACAAAGTGATGGCAAGAGGAGGAGGAAGTGCAACCAATAAGCTAATACTCACAATGGCCCAGAAAAACAGATTGTGCGCGCCATGATATACCCGCATGAGATCAGGAGAGACTGCAATACCTGACTGTTCAAAGCGTTTAAAATCCGAGAGAAAATGAGTCAGTCTGTCTTTACGCGCCAGCCGGAATTTCACGGTATACGAAAACGGAACACTGATAAGATCCGGAAGATTTGCCATGAGAGCGCCCGCAACCAGGTGGTCACCGGTGAGCGCTTTGGCAATTACCATGCCTGAAACAATGTGAAACGCCGGATCCATATACACTAGTATACAGCCTCCTGTGATAAAATAAAAAGCTATGGGAGTAAAACGAACAAGATCAAAAAAACAAAAAAGAAGCCGAAGAGCGATACGAGCTTCCCAACCGATCATTCCACTGCTATCTACTACGGAGGAAAAAATTGAACAGACAATTCCTCCTTCTGAATCTGCTTCAACCCCTGCACAAACATTTTCTTCCTCAATGGTACATACCGTGTCTGCATTGGTTGCACAATGCAGACGAATGATTCAACTGAAGGTAAGTAAAAAACCACCATCAGTCACCACGTATCGGAGACTTGCCAAACGATTTCTTTCCTACTGGCCGTTTTTTGTTTCTTTTCTGGCAGTATTATTTGGCTTCTTCTGGTTTCTGATATTAAAAGATCTTCCCACGCCAACAAAGCTAATCCAGTACAATATTCCGCTTTCAACAAAAATGTATGATCGCAATGGCAAACTTCTCTATGAAATATTTTCTGATCAAAATAGGACGTTGGTGACGCTTGATCAAATTCCTCAACAGCTACAACAGGCAACCATTGCTATCGAAGATAAAGAATTTTATAAACACTTCGGCATCAACCCAACGGGCGGAATGCTCCGGGCAATCAAAAATATGATTACCAAGCAGCGGTTAGAAGGAGGGTCAACCATCACCCAGCAAATGATTAAAACTGCGCTTCTTACTCCCGACCGGACGGTTGAACGGAAAGTCAAAGAGGTCATTTTAGCGCTCTGGGCTGAACTTATCTACAGCAAAGAACAGATACTCGAGTTATATTTTAATCAGGTACCATATGGCGGTACCGCGTGGGGAGTAAACACAGCAGCAAAGAAATATTTTGGCAAAGATGTATCGGAGCTTGATCTTGCCGAATCTACCCTCCTTGCCGGTCTTCCACAAGCACCCACTCGCTACTCACCATTTGGAGCAAATCCGGAACTTGCAAAAAATAGACAACGACAGGTACTCAACCGCATGGTTGAAGATAAATACATAACCCGCGAAGAAGCAGATACGGCATTTGCTGAAGCATTACACTTTGCTTCCCCTCAGGAAAATATCAAGGCACCTCATTTTGTTTTATACGTCAAAGAGTTGCTCGTTGAAAAATATGGCCAGCGGGAAGTGGAACAGGGAGGGATGAAGGTCACTACAACCCTTGATCTGTCTTTGCAGGAATTTGCTGAAGGGTCGGTGGCATCTGAAGTTGCGAAACTTCAGAAATACCATGTGACCAATGGTGCCGCC
This sequence comes from Candidatus Roizmanbacteria bacterium, assembly GCA_016203755.1. Taxonomy (GTDB): domain Bacteria; phylum Patescibacteriota; class Microgenomatia; family 2-01-FULL-40-14; genus JACQMD01. The sequence continues at coordinate 21,070 of JACQMD010000088.1, read as the reverse complement.
GTCATCACGCGTCCGCCAACCGGAGAGATTCTCGCCATGGTGGGAAGCATTGACTATTTTAAAGAAGGGTGGGGCAATGTCAATGTAACCATTCGTCACCGCCAACCCGGATCGTCAATCAAACCGATCAATTATGCCATTGGTCTTGAAAACCACGTCATTACGGCATCGAGCGTGTTTAACGACGTACCAACCTGTTTTCGAAGTGTTGGCCAGCCACTGTATTGTCCTAAAAACTATGACGGGAATTTCCATGGACCGGTCCAGACCCGTTTTGCCCTTGCAAATTCGTACAACATCCCCGCAGTTAAAATGCTTGCCCTCAACTCCGTACCCACTATGGTAGCATCCGCCTCAGCCTTTGGGCTTGATACCATACAAGATCCTTCACGATACGGACTCTCACTTACCCTCGGTGGAGGAGAAATAACGATGCTCGACATGGCAGAGGGATTTTCTGTTTTTGCTAACGCAGGAAAACGGAAAGATCTGGTGGCGATTCTGAAAGTTGAGGATAAAAACGGGCAAGTGCTTGAACAATTTGATGATCCTAATTTTGTAGAAAATATCTCCGAACCGCTCACCTATCCATCACATATTTTACTGACCGGAGAGCCAGTCATTTCTTCTGAAACTGCATACCTGATTAGCCATATTTTGCTTGACAACGGTGCGCGCGCTGCCGCATTCGGCCCAAACTCCGCACTCAAAATAGCAAAGCATGAAGCAGTTTCGGTTAAAACGGGAACTACTGACGATCTGCGTGACAACTGGACTATTGGCTATACCCCAAACTTTTTAGTCACGACCTGGGTGGGGAATAATGATAATTCAGAAATGTCCAGAATTGCTTCGGGCGTCACGGGCGCTGCTCCCATTTGGAATAACATTATGACGAGGGTACTTGAGAGTCAGGAAGATCTCTGGCCGCAACAACCGGCCGGGATTGTAGGACGTACCGTATGTACCACATCAGGACGACTCCATTCGGATGAAACACCTTGTGAGGGAGATACGCGCTTTGAGTATTTCAAAGAAGATTCTTTACCAACGTATGCAACGCCGCTCCGACAGCAGATTCCGATTGATAAAACAACGGGAGGAGTTGCCGGAAAAGATCAAACAGAAAACGTGGAATTACAAGAACATCCAGTAATTATTGATGCAATGGGAGATTTTTTCTGTCTTGATTGTACTGTTGCAACTTCCTCACCGATGATAAAATAAGTGGGTTCTGTATGATGCCACCTGAACAAGGAGAACAAACACAAGACTTGGTAGGTGATCTTTGTCAAATTGACGAATATCAAGCATTCTGGAGTGAAGCATCTGAACTTATTGATACGATACCCCGTCACGAATTTTTGATGATTTTCAGAGCAGGCTTATTTCAACTGCTTGCCCAATCCTACTTACAAAAACACATTTTCCCGTCAAAAAGAGTGCTTTCCCCTCAAGAAACACTAAACTATTACAAACTTCTTTATCCAGATAATCCCGAGGTTTTTCATCCGTTAGGCCAATCGTCACTTGCAGGCATATCTACACCCGATGGAATGGTAGTAAACGAACGCAGAATAATAGCAGTGTGTGAATATACAACTGGGTACAAAAGCAGTGTGATCAAAAAATATCCTACCTTACTGAGAGATAGACGACATTTTCCTGATCTTTTTGATCCTCATACGGTTCAAGTTTTCGTACTTCCTCGCAAACAAAGAGTGTCTGTTCCTGGATTTGCAAAGAAAGAAGTACAAATTGAAAGAACTCAATTTACGAAAACGCAATTTTCTGACTGCATACAAACACTCTATGACCGTCTTCTCCAAACTAATCGATACGTATAATTGGTATTGATTGAGATGTCAAAACAATCACTCTTAATTTAGCACTCAAACAGGGGTATTGACAAACCAGGTTTTTGTGGTATAAAAAGATACGATGCAATTAACCACTGCATCATTTTATTTCGGACAAAAAAATCATGAAAGGATCACAGATACAACCACTTTTTGATAATGTTGCTATTGCTCCTGTTAAGGAAGACACAAAAACTCCGGGGGGGATTTTACTCCCTGAATCAGCAAAAGAAAAACCTCAGATTGGTATTGTTATGGCAGTGGGACTTGGAACAACCGACGATAAGGGGAAAACGGTCAAAATGGTAGTCAAAAAAGGCGACAAAGTGCTTTACAAAAAATGGGGAGGCAACGAAGTCAAAGTCGGAAACGAAGAATGGACTATTCTTGAACAGAAAGACATTCTTGCAATTGTAAAGTAGAATAGTAGTTCACTAACCCCTAATGGCTAGTGGCTAAACCCTAACAACATGGCTAAACAACTTAAATTTGCAGAAGATGCACGAACAAAACTCTTAAGCGGAGTCAATATGGTTGCCAAAGCGGTTGTCACAACCCTTGGACCCAAAGGCCGCAACGTTGCCCTTGACAAAAAATGGGGAGCGCCAACGGTTGTTCATGACGGAGTAACGGTTGCCAAAGAAATTGAACTCCAGGATCCCTTTGAAAATATGGGTGCGCAGCTGGTGAAAGAAGCAGCATCGCAAACTAATGACCGCGCTGGAGATGGTACCACCACCGCAACACTTCTGACTCAAGCAATCGTGACAGCCGGACTTAAAAATATTACAGCGGGCGCTAACCCCATGATCCTCAAAAACGGCATAGACCGTGCAGCCGAAGAAGTAATTAAAGAACTGAAGAAAATGGCAAAGACGGTGAAAAATCAGGATGAGATTACCCAGGTCGCCACGATTTCTGCAGCAAACTCACAAATTGGAAAACTTATTGCTGATGCACTCCAAAAAGTAGGAAAAGATGGTGTCGTGACGGTCGAAGAAGGAAAAGGGCTCGAGATGAGCATCGACTACACCGAAGGCATGGAGTTTGACAAAGGCTATGCATCTGCCTATTTTGTCACTGATCCCGGCAAGATGGAAGCAGGGATTAATGATGCGTATATTTTGATTACCGACAAGAAAATTTCATCCATTCAGGATTTGGTGCCATTTCTTGAAAATTTTGTGAAAGTTTCCAAGAACTTGGTCATCATTGCAGATGATATTGAAGGTGAAGCATTGGCAACACTGGTGGTTAATAAGCTCCGCGGAATCTTAAATGTGCTGGCGATCAAAGCTCCGGGTTTTGGAGATAGACGCAAGGCCATGCTTGCCGATATTGCAGTCTTAACAGGCGGAACTGTCATTTCAGAAGATACCGGCAGAAAACTTGAAAACGTCACGGTTGAAGACTGCGGACGCGCCGATAAAATCTGGGCAAATCAGGATACGTGCCGCATTATCGGTGGAAAAGGTGTTAAAACTGCAATTGTTGCTCGCGTTGCACAAATCCGCCGCGAAATTGATGCGTCAGATTCAGATTTTGACAAAGAAAAACTTCAGGAACGGCTTGCGAAACTCACCGGCGGAGTAGCAGTCATCAATGTAGGAGCAGCTACTGAAGTTGAGATGAAAGAGCGGAAAGAACGCGTGAACGATGCCGTTGCCGCAACAAAAGCAGCAATTGAAGAAGGTATTGTAGCAGGCGGCGGCGTAGCAGTACTTCGCGCACGACAGGTACTCGTGGAACTTGAGAAAGCATTAACCGTAGCTGATGAGAAAACCGGTGCCCGGATCCTGTATGAAGCACTTTCACAACCACTCCATTGGATTGCAAAAAATGCAGGAATGGATGCCGGGTGGGTAGTGAAAAAGATCGAGGAATCGAAAGATATGCACTATGGATTTGACGCGCTCATTGGCAAATTTGGCGATATGATCAAAGCGGGAATTGTCGATCCGGTGAAAGTAACTCGTTTGGCCCTCCAAAACGCCGTATCCGTAGGTACCATGATCTTAACCACCGAAGCGCTCGTCACCGATATCCCTGAGAAAAAAGAAACCCCTGCTATGCCCGAAGGTGGAATGGGAGGCATGGGCGGAATGATGTAACGCATGCCAGAAACTAACACTGCCGAAGTCACTCAACCTCAAGAAGTAAATTTTCGCTGGACTCTTAATCCAAATGTTGAAGGAATTACTTTTTTGACGACAGAAGCACGGCAAAAGTTTGAGCAGATTGTAGCATCAACCCCCATACAACACCTCTTAGAAGCAAGCTCAATATTGACAGCAGTTGCACAACATACTCCACCTCCTGAAGAACTCAAAGCAAAGCTGGCCGGCGTGGCTGATGCGGTACGAGAAGCAATGCTTCCTCATCTTACCTCATCTGATAGTAATCGGGCTGAAAACATAACAGCAATATCTAATGCCTTTAATCAAGCTGTTGCATCTGGAAAAATGACCCTACCAGCAGATCAGATGGAAACATTGCAACAAGTTCTTGCAGAAAAGATGCAACAACACGTTGTTCGGGCAGAAAATCCAGACGTTGATCCGCTTCATCCAAACCAAGCTCCCAGCAATCTCGGCTCAGCTTTTGCTGTGGCACTAGAAAACGGTGGGTTTGTCCGCACGGAAACGACTCTGCAGGCTCCTGCTGAAAACCAGAGCGAGTAAATTTCCCTTATTCTGTAGGAAGAACCGGTAAAATCGAAAGAGGGTTGATTGCTTTCCCATCCTGGAATAATTCCAAATGCAAATGAATTCCTGTTGCCCATCCTGTACGGCCCATTTCGCCTAAGATCGTTTCGCGCGTCACTTCCTGCCCTTTTGAAACAGTAATCGCGTTTAAATGGCCATACAGCGATGAACGCCCATTAGGATGCTGGACAATCACGTGCTTACCGTATCCGAAATTCCATTCAATAGTATCAGATACCCACCCCTGATCAACCGGATGGATATCTTTTGATATTCTATCCTGTATATCAATACCCCAGTGACCAAATCGATACCCTTGTGTGATAAAAGGGCTGGCAACCGGCCACGAAAGCGTCGTTTCTGTCTTAATGGGAACCGTTAGCTCGGAAACTTCTTCAACCGCAACAGTCTGTACTGCCTGTTGTGTAACCACCGCATGAGTAGTTGGCTCAACAATTGATGCCACAAGCGTCACCACAGCAAGATTGTAGCCGAGTAATTGTCGGGCTCGCGCGCGATCAAAAAACTTACGAGCCCAACGGGAGGTAAAATGTCGCCCGTTGTACGAGCGAAACATTCGGGTAAACGTTGTCAGCATAAAAAAATTCTCCCGTTTTAAGAGAGAATTCGTAAGCTGTAGTATACCATGAAATGCAAGTTTTAGCTTGCATCGAAAGCCTGATTGACCAGTTTATCAGCCTCTTTGTTTTCTGCACGATGAACGTAGGTGTAGGAAATTGGAACACCTAACGACATTCCCAGAGTCTTAACCTGGGAAAACAATGCTTTCAAATGCTCCTGCTTTATTTTCCAGTTCCCTTTCAACTGCTCACAGATGAGCTTCGAGTCCATAAAAAAATCAACTTTTGTAACTTGTAACTTGTAACTTGTAACTTTTTTTAGTGCCTCAATAACGGCCATATACTCTGCTTCATTGTTAGTTACTCTCCCAATCCGCTCCCCAAATGACTCAAGTGTTTTCTCTTCAACTTTTAACTTTTCACTTTTAACTTTTAACTTAATTACTACTCCCACCGCTCCCTCTCCCGGATTTCCGCGGCTACCCCCATCTGTCCACACAAGAAGATTCATGGAAAGTAGGGTACTATAAAACCGCCTGAATAACAAGCAGTTGATATTGACAATTGAGCAATTCCTAGCCTACACTGAAAGTAGTGAGTCAGAACAAACGATCACTGGTTGTTACGCTCTTACTACTTCTTATGCTTCCTGTGGGTGTCTATCTTGCCCAACAGACGCAGGATATACGAGAACGTGCTCAGGAAACCACAGCACCAAATAACAAACCTCCAAAACCGGAATATGCACCTGGAGAAGTGTTGGTGAAATTAAAAACTCCACTTTCCGATACCATCATTGATCCTGCTTTGAAACGGCAAGGACAATCGTTTGACACACAAGGGTTTTCAACCAAAGAATTCATAATAGAATCACTCCCTGAATCAATTAAGACAGTACATAACAAGTTTAGTCTGAAAACCATAGAAAAAGTATTTCGAGGAGCAAAAGAACCAGTACAAGAACTGCAATCGCTCAAGACTAGATTTGCTGATGATTTTAGGAGTGGAACGAGAAGAATTAACGAACAGGAATTCCTGAAGGTCGACTTATCACGAACGTATAAAATTACGTTTGATCCATCAGTGTCTGTTGAAAAAGTAGTGGACGAACTATCAAAAAGTCAGGATTTGGAGTATGCAGAGCCAAATTATATACGCACAACCACCGTTATCCCCAACGACCAATTCTTTCCAAATCAGTGGAATCTGAATAATTCAAGCGGTTCGGATATAGACGCTCCTGAAGCATGGGATATTACGACCGGTGATCCAGAAATTCTCGTCGCAGTAATCGATAGTGGAGTGGACTATAACCATCCTGATCTTACTAATCAACTATGGATAAATCCTTACGAAATACCGGATAATGGTATAGACGATGATAGTAATGGATTTATTGATGATGTTCGCGGATGGGATTTTTGGAATGATGACAATGATCCGTTTGATATCGACTATCATGGAACAGCAGTTACCGGCATAATTGGCGCCTCAACCAATAATGCCTCTGGTGTAGCAGGAATTGTGTGGAATACGAGAATACTTCCATTAAAAGCATTAGAAAACCGCACAGGAGGGACAACGGAAGTTGCATATGCTACTTATTATGCAATTAACGCAGGTGCCGATGTGATTAACGCGAGCTATGGAGGCGAAGGAGCTCAGACTGAACTTGAAGCTATTGAGCTGGCAAATAATCTCGGGATCTTGTTCGTTGCAGGAGCAGGCAACTACAATGGAGACAACGACGATGCCTCAAAATTTTATCCTGCCTCCTATGATTTAGAAAATATAATATCGGTTGCTGCAACAGATAGCACAGGTAATCTTGAATCATATTCAAACTATGGAGCAACTTCTGTTGATTTAGCAGCACCAGCACATCAGGTCTGGACTACTCACCCTGATAATAAATATGGAACTTTTAATGGAACGTCTGCTGCAACACCTCACGTAACCGGAGCTGCCGCACTTCTCATGTCTTATTTTACCAACGAAACTTATACTGACATAAAAAATAGGATCATTAATTCTGTTACCAAAAACTCCTATTTAACAGGTAAAGTGTTTTCTGGCGGAGTACTCAATATTAATAATGCTCTGAATTTACGCTTTCTTTCATTAAACTATAAATCACTCTCTGCAAACGCTTCAGCCGATCCGGGTAATCAGTCAGCGAGAAACTCAGCAATAGGAGCAAGTGGAAATTACTATACAAGCGGCAATTTCCAGCAATCAATAACAATTAATGGACAAGTATTGCATACAGAAACTGGTGATACTCAGGAAGGTTTCGTAGCAAAATTTGATACAAATAACAACGTGGTATGGCTTAAACAGATTGGTAATGACAATAATATTCAGCAAATTACCAAAATGGTCATTGACCCTCAGGAAAACGTGTATGTTCTTGGTGAATTTTTTAACGCCATATCTATTGATGACGTAACAGTTACTAAATCCGGCTTGCAGGTTTTTATCGCAAAACTTGACCAGAATGGACAAGTTGAATGGCTGAGAAGTCCTCAGGAAAGCTTTAATCCCAAAGGTATCTCTATGGTAGTCGATTCACAAAACAATTATATAGTAGTAACATTTAGCAATAGCTCGTTCGACTATAGAGTGGTAAAATATTTGCCGGATAGTCAGTCTGCATGGGAGCAACAATCATACGTTCCCATTATCGACCTTGCTGTTGATCAAGCTGACAATGTCATTGTCTTTAACCGATTCGGATTTTCAAAATATACTTCGGAGAATAACTTAATCTACTCTCAGAATATTCCTGAGGGGATTTCAATTAAAAGAGCAACTGTTGACGGAAGTGGAAATATATATGTCATAGAATCTTATCCTGAACCTGAAAGGGATTACGAACTAATGAAATATAGTCCAGAAGGCGAAGAAATAGGGAATAAGATAATCGAAGGGCCGCTTCCGAGTCAATCAAATTACTCTCTTGCAATAGATGAAAATAATAACGTCTATGTATTCTCCCAATCGGACACTACTATTAGAGTAGAAAATACCGCATTGGCAAAAAATGCTGGCTCGATTTTGGATCCGTATGTGCTGGTATTTGATTCTTCAGGTGGAGTGTTAGCGGGATTGTTTCTTGCGGCTAGCAATGAAATTACACCTTATAGCTTGGCGGTTTCTAACGATGAAGTCATTCTCTATGGAGATTATAGCGGTGTCGTTTCACTTGGAAATACTGCGTTACCAGAAACAACATCGAAAGATGTATTTCTATTCAAACTCAAACTTGATGCATTTCCTACATTGCCTACACCAACGTTAACACCAATCAACACTCCTACACCTACAGCAACCCCAACACCCTCTACAATTCCTACTCCAACACCCCCTCCTAATGCAGGAACAGGACTCTATCTTCCTTTTGAGGGAACTGCTCAGAGTGATTATGTTACTCTAACTGATAGTTCTGGGCATTTTTCAGTTGGTGATGAAATGAGTATAGAACTTTGGGTACGTCCAGAACGATTTAGTGTTACAAGCACTGTGCTAGGAAAGTTTTCTGCCGCTCATAACGATTGGGTATATACTTTCACACTTGATAATATTTCTCAATCACAAAATCAATCGAAACCAACATTTTATATCCACACAACACCGAGTAGCCCTAAATTACAATCCCAAAATCCTATTCCTGATAATGGCAGTACCTGGACACATATAGGAATAACAAAAGACAATAACACATATAAGCTATATGTCAATGGCATATTAGAAGATACTAAAACCTCAACAAGCTCTGTAATCGATCAAGGAAATGCAGAACTGTCTATTGGTACTTATTTGTTTGGCAGTCAATTTACCACATCATATTTCGGAGCAATCGATGATCTACGAATATCAAATACGGTAAGGGATATAGCCACAAATTGGACTACAGGAGCTTATTTACAACCTTTAGCAGCTGATTTGAATACACTTGGGCTATGGAGATTTGAAAACGACCTTGAGGATAGCAGTATACATAACAATGACGGAATAAGCACGGGAACCATTAGTTATACAAATGGTATAGTAGCATCGAATGAACCTATTATTACTCCCACCCCCTCCACCTCTCTCCCCGGCGACACGGATGGAGATGGGGATATTGATTTGGTTGATCTGGTGAAACTGCTGACCAATTTTGGAGGAAGTGGTGGAATTGGTCAGGGAGATACAAACAGTGATGGCGTGATAGACCTGCTTGATCTAACGGTGTTGCTGCGGGATTTTGGGAAGTGACGCGTTGAAGTGAAATCTTCGGAATGTCACCACGAGTAAGATAAGTATATAGAGCTCGCTGACTCCGGTAATAACAGCAGCTGCCATAATCCCGAACCGGGGAATAAAAATGAGATTAAGAAGAATATTCAAAATCATTCCGCTGCCATAAATTGCGCTCAAGCGCCACCGCTTTCCTTCGGCAATAAACACCCACATATAGAGACTCGAGATGAAAAAAACAGGGAGTGACAGCAGTAACACGCGGAACGGCACCACCGATGCGATAAATTCTTCCTTGATCAAGATAAAAAAAGGAGCAAGAATGAATCCAGCAAGAGTAACAACTAGTGATAATCCTAAAAGCACAATGAGTGTTTTTTTTATTGCTTCCATCTTTTCACTCTTCACTGTTAGTTTCAACAAAATAGGATATACCGCATTCATTAAAAAAATCGGAATGGTAAGAGGAAGTTCAAACACCTTTGTTGCAAGTCCATACACTCCTACCTCCTCGGTACTACGATAAAGAGTGAGCAAGAAAATATCCGCACGAAAATAAATGAGGTTAAATAGAAGTGTAACTCCAAGAGGAAGCGATCGTACAAACAGTGCTTTACCTTCATAAAAGAGCCGGGGAAATACCAACGTCAGTTTTGTTCTGTAGCGGCTGCTCAAGAGCCAAGCCGCGCTCATCAGTATTATCCCTCCAATGACATAAGACAAGAGAAGAAACACCAAAGAAACGTGGATCGCAGTTGCGATAGTCACAAACGAAACTATTGCGATACTTCCCAGAATTGCCGCAATAACGGATAGATCATACCGTAAGTTTTTTTGAAAGAGCGCATTACATGAAACAAACACCCCCTGAGTCACAATAGTTGGTAAGAGTATGATGATACCCAATTTCACCAGCGGTGTAAATCCTGTATTACTCTCCTCAAATGCAGGAAGAAACACCACAATGATCAGAGCAAGCATACCCATGATAAGTGTCCAGATAAACCGGGTTGAGAGTAACGTAACAAACGAAAACGATTTTTCTCCTGCACGTTCAGATTGCTCTTCCCGCAAAAACACCGCGTTCATTCCAAAATCTGCTATCAGGTAAAAAAGAGATACATACGTGGTAATCTTGGTAAATTCACCAAACCCAGTAACTCCGTAGGAACGTGCAATAAGAATGGTTACAATAAAGGTTGTGCCCGCAGTGACTGCTTTACCGATAAACTGAACAAGGGTGTTACCGGCTATAAGGTGCCGAATTCGCATACGTCTATTGTATCAGAAGTATCACGCAGGCTGCATCTGGGTAGAACCACTGACAGACGGCTCCTGAGGAGGAACCGGGTTCTGTTTAGTTGAAAATTCGCTAAACGGCATAATGATAGGTGAGGCTGTGCCGGCAACCTGCTGTTGCGCTTCCGGAGTTACCGAAGTGGCTGTTTCCGCTGAGGGCGAAACAGGTCGAGCACCGTTGGTATTCATTGCAGCAGAAAGCGCTTGCGTGTCTTCTCCTGTATGTTCCTCGTTTGGTGATTTGGCAGGCGTTGGTTCTTTGGCTAGTATTCCCTCCGGTTTCGGCGTTTCCGAAACAGTAGCAGGCTTCACTTCAATCTGTTCCGGCATCTCTTTATTCGCAGGGGGTACCTGTTCCTGATCTGTCATCGGTTCTTTTTGCTCCTCCGGCTTTGTCGGTGGAGGAGTTGGATTCACGTGTCGTGTCGAAAACACAAAATCATTACTCTGTGTATCAAAATCAATGATAATGGTATCTCCTTCCTGCACTTTTCCCTGAATAAGCATTGTAGAGATAGGATTTTCAACAAGCCGCTGCACGGTCCGGCGGAGCGGTCGTGCTCCATATATCGGGTCAAATCCAACGATAGTCAATTCCTCTTTTGCGCCATCGCTTATTTCCAAACCAAAATTCTGCTCCTCCAGGTTTTTCGTGAGACCAACAAGTTGCAGGTTGACAATTGCGAGCATATGTTCGGCAGCAAGCGGCCGAAACACAATCACCTCGTCAAATCGATTGAGAAGTTCCGGTTTGAAGAATTTGCGAAGCTCCTCAAGGAGCTGTTCGGTAAGTTGCATGAATTTTTTCTCATATGCCTCATTATGCGATGTGTCGGCAACAGACGGCGAAATAACGGGTGCTCCTTGACCGGATAGTATTTCAGTTAATGGGCTTTTTTGCCATGATTGTTGACCTGATTCCCGCATCCAACACGTAGAGTCGGCAATAATCAATTCTTTGCCGGATGGGGTAAAGAGGTGTGCTGTTATCTCATCCGGTAAATCCGTTTGACTAACAGCAGGTGAAGTTTCGACAGGACCGGATGCTGGCGATTGTTGCACTCCATTGACCAGTTGTTCTGTCTTTGTATCGCCTGATGCCCTCAGATACTCGGAAAGCTTGTATGTTTTCCAGTTGTTATTCCGCAGCGTCTCCCGAATCCACACTCTCGTACCAGAACTGATTATCTCCTTTTCTTGTGGACTCACCGCGTGTGTTTTCCAACCGGCTGTCGGTAGTTGCTCCTCCGGTTTATCAGGGTGGGCATTTGTAACAGTCTGGTCTTTTATATAATCCAGAAGCAGCATGCTCTCCCATTCTTTTGCGATGGTTGATTTTCTGCGCCAAAGTCTATCTCCTGCTGTCAGTATTTCTTCTCCTGAAGGCAATACGACATGGGTGCTTACACCTTTCATAGGAAATTTCTCCTGTGGGGTAAGAAGATCAACACCGGTCACTGTTTGACCGGCAAAGTATTCAGCTAACGGTTTTTTGATCCACTGGGACGCTATAACAGGCTGCTGTCCCTCAACTGGTTCTTTCTGCCAATAGTCACCATCTCGACTCACCATCTCACGACCGGTCGGGGAAATCGCGTACGTATTAATAGTTGTTTCTTTTTTATTCGGAAGCTTCAATGGTCCAACCGTCATACCTTCAAGAAGAGACTGTTGAATAAGCCCCGTTCCAATATTGGACGTACAGATAAGAATGGTATTTTTAAATGAAATCGTACGCCCTTTATTGTCGGTCAACCGACCATCATCCAGAATCTGAAGAAGAATATTAAATACATCGGGATGTGCTTTTTCAATTTCGTCAAGCAACACAACCGAGTATGGTTTCCGTCGAACCGCCTCGGTAAGTTGTCCGCCTTCTTCATATCCGACATACCCGGGGGGCGCCCCAATAAGCTTTGCTACCTCGTGCTTTTCCATATACTCGGTCATATCAAGCCGCACTATCATATCTTCACTTCCAAAAAGCTCTTCGGCTAACACTTTTGCAAGTTCAGTTTTCCCAACCCCCGTGGGTCCCATAAAAATAAATGAGCCGATCGGACGCTTTTGAGAGGTAAGCCCGGAGCGACCCCGACGAACCGCCTCAGATACTGCTGCAACCGCTTCTTCCTGATCAATAATTTTACGATGGATAATATCCTCAAGACGAACGAGTTTATCAGACTCAGATTCGGTGAGTCTTGCAATTGGAATACCGGTCCACCGGGCAACAATCTCCTGAATAGCATCAGGAGTCACGGCGCTCGTTGTTGCTCCTTTTTTCCGTTCGTGCTGTTGTTTCTTGTCATTCAGCTCATTGGTCAACTGTGCAATGTCTCGATCAAGCGTAGTTACCCGTACCGTATTCCCTTGCCGTACGGCCTCTTGTTTTTCCGCCTCCTGTCGTTTCAGCTTTTCCTCAATCGTCCGTATCTCCTCGGGAAGAGAAATTGCAGGGAGACGCACAGCACTTGCCGCCTCATCAATAAGATCAACTGCCTTGTCTGGAAGGAATCGATCGCCGATGTAACGGGCAGAGAGACGAACTGCCGAGTCAATTGCTTTGTCAGAAATGGATACTTTGTGGAACGCTTCGTATTTATCCTTAAGAGCCCGCAGCATTTCAATTGCCTGATCCTGTGTCGGCTCCGGTACCATGACGGGTTGGAAACGACGCTCAAGTGCCCGATCTTTCTCAATATACTTACGATATTCGGTAATAGTAGTCGTACCGATGGTTTGTACTTCACCCCGTGCAAGAGAAGGCTTGAGAATATTTGAAGCATCCATGGTACCCTCCGTACCGCCAGCCCCGACCATATTGTGAATTTCGTCAATAAACAATAGTATTTCCCCTTGACTTGCTTTAATCTCTTCTATCAATTTTTTGAACCGTTTTTCAAATTCACCCCGATGGGATGCTCCTGCAAGAAGTGCGGTTAAATCCAGAGAAAGAATTCGTTTATTCAAAAGTGTCTCAGGAACATTACCGGCTACAATTCGCTCCGCAAGTCCCTCAACGATAGCAGTTTTACCCACCCCCGCATCCCCGATGAGAATCGGGTTGTTTTTGGTTCTTCGTGAAAGAATATGCATAATCCGCTCAATCTCCTGGGATCGTGCAATCACCGGATCGAGTTTTCCTTCACGCGCAAGTTGCGTCAGATCTGTTGCAAACTCAAGTGATGCGCTTTTTTCCTGTTGCTGTTGTTCTTTTTCCTTCTTACCGGTAATTTTCTGCTGAAGTTTTTCAGCGGTTAACCCGAATTTTGTGAGAATTTGCGCTGCCAGTCCTTCACCCTCCTGAACAAGTGCGATGAGGATGTGTTCGGGAGAAATAAACTCATATCCAAGACGACGGGCAAGCGGAAAAGAAAGTTCCAGTACTTTTTTTACCCGCGGCGAAAACTTGGGTGCTTCCTGATAGGTATCTTTTTTGAATGTCTGCTCAACGCTTTTGAGAATCTCAGTTGGAGTAATTTTGCTTTCTGAAATCAACTGATAAATGCCGGAGTCCTGAAGAAGCCCCCATAAAACATATTCTGTATCGACGAACTGATTTTGAAATTCTTTCGCCTTATTAACTCCTGCAATCAGCGCCTTATTAGATCGTTGCGTGAGACGGGATAGAACGTCCATTCCGGCACGTTTCTGAAATGTATCACCCGACATGTCTGTTGTGGATGAAGAAGTGGAGGTAGCGGATTGAGATTGTGTCATTTTTTTTGTTTCTGCCTGCGCGTGTTGATCTCCCACAGGAGTAGCTAATCGTTCTTTGTGCTCCGTTGTGGACATTGATGACTGCTCTTCCGTAACGGTGCTTTCCGATCCGTCACCGACGACTTCACCCGACGTACTGCCGTCCGTGTTTTTTGAAAAATATCGTCCTAAATTGAATAAACTTCCTGGCATATCAAGTATCAGTATACTGAAAAAAAATGAATGGTGTCAACACGGAAAAACGGGGTAAAAAATGATTTGTTTTCTTTATTCAAGAAGTTGTGCTTCGGTATCAATCGTTGAGAGGTCGGTCGCGTTGACATCTTGCTCAATCGCATCAATTTCATCGGATGAGGAAACCGATTGGAGTTGTTCAATTTCACTCTGTACCTGTTCCTCGGGTGAAAGCGTAGGAGTAGGAGCTATCGTCACCGGAGCGACAGGTTCGGTGGGTAATTCGGGAGACTGAGGTGTCTGATACATAGTATAGAAAAAGTATCCACCTACCATTGCAAGAACTAACAATACAAATACAATCACCAGTACCAGTTTATTTCCTCCTTTATGTTCGGTCGTAAACTCATTTTGTGGAAACGTTGCCGGATTGCCTGACGGTTGTGGAGTAACCGGTGTTACCGGCGGTGGAGTTACTCCGCCTGTTGTTGGAGGCGGCACTCCCACCGGAGAAGGCATAACTGGAGCTCCCCCGGTTGCTGCTGGCGGGGGAGTTACTGGTACAGGAACACCGCTTGCTGGTTGTGGAGTAACTGGTAATTGATTAGGAAATGGCGGGATCGATGATGGAGTCCCGGTTGTCGGCTGTGTAGTTCCTGATGTTGTCGTTTGATCCATTATTCCTCCTTTGCTTGAGTCGCAGATGGCGTTGTTTCTTTTTGTTCTTTTCCGGCGGTAGGCACGGTTGTTATACGAATTTTCTTGAGTTCAACAATTGCCTGCCGAATCGCCTGGTGTGCGGCAATCAGTTGTGTTTTGATTTCTTGCGCAAGTGTTTTTATTTCAGCAAATCCCTCTGGTTTTTTGTCTGCTGAAACTGCCCCCTCAATTGACCCTTGCAACGTCACGAGCGTCTCCTTTGCTTTTGCAATACTGTTCTCAGCGGTCGTCAGTTGTGTCGCTGCAGCGGTTATATCATGATCCTCACCGATTTTATCTATACGACTTGACACGCGGGCAGCAATATTTTCAAGCCGGGCGATGACTACTTCAAACCGGCGCACCATCCACGTAAGATGTGTTCGCCATATTGCTTCTTTTCCTTCCTGTACTTTTTCCTGAACAAGCGCACGTTTTTCTTCAACCGCATCCTGCATCGCTTCTTTTTTCTGTGTCCCTGTCGTGGTCAATCCTTCACGGCGCGCATCACGCTCTTTCCGAAGCGCATCTTTGTATTCCTGTGTTTGTGAACGCTCACGGACAGAAGTTGGTGCCGCACTTTTTGAAGCAGATGTTGGTTCAACCTCATCTGTGGTCGGAGTAGTTGTTACCGCTCGTACAGACGTCACAGTAAAAAATCCTAACACAATAACAACAAAAATACTCATCAACTTTTTCATGGTAATAATCAGCATAGTGAGTCATCACGTATTTGTCAAGGGAGAAATTTGAGAATCCCTCAATATTATGTGCCGCAGGAGGGAGTCGAACCCACACGTCCGGTGAAGGACAAAGGCTCTTAAGGCCCTCGCGTCTACCATTCCGCCACCGCGGCAAAACAATTGAAACTACCCCTTATTGTATCCCAGAGAGTGAAACGAAGCAAGTTTATTTCCCGAAGTTTCGTTTTTGTTCTTGGTACCAGAAGAGCGCTTTCTCAAACTCATCAACGGTAAACTCAGGCCACAATTTATGAGTGAAATAAAACTCTGCGTATTCCAGTTGCCAGATAAGAAATCCTGATAGTCGAACCACGCGGCCCGTTCGAATCAGCAGATCAGGATCTGGCTGTCCTGCCGTATCAAGATGGTTTGAAACAACTTGTTCGTCAATAGTATCTGGAGAAATCTCTTCACGTACAATTTGTTTGATTGCTCGAATAAGTTCATCCCGTCCGCCATAACTTAATGCAATGTTAACGATAATTTTTGTATTATTTTTTGTTCGCTCTACCCACTCTCTCGTCATCGTTTGAATATCTGTAGGAAATTGCGAGAGGTTACCAATTACGTTAACCCGTACATTTTTACGGTGGAAGCTGTCAACTTTTTTGCTTAAATTTTCACGAAAGAGCTTCATAAGAAAATCGACTTCCTTTTTTGTTCTTCTCCAATTTTTGGTAGCAAATGCCCAGAAAGTCAGATAGGGTATACCTAGTTCGATTGCTCGATCAACGAGCGGTTCAATTCGCTGTTCACCTTCTTCATGTCCTTCAAGAGGAGATTTATCTTGTTCTTTCGCCCACCGTCTATTGCCGTCCATAATGAGGGCAACGTGTTTGGGAAGATGTTGTTGCGACATGTTAAGCTGTTTAGTCATTTTCTATGCGTGTTCCAATAACCGGTTTTCCGAGAAGTAGCTTACTCAGCTGACCTTGGTCAAAGCCGTTCATTATATACGATGGTATTCCTTGTTTTGCAAGCCACAATGCCTCTTCAACTTTATGTGCCATACCTCCGGTTACATCAATTCCTTCTGATCCTTTAATTATGTTTTTGAGAGATCGGTATGAAGAAGGAGTTATTTTTTGAATTGTATTGCCATTGCTATCCAGCACTCCTGATGTTGTACCGTAATGAACGAGTTGTTTTATAGTATACCCTCTTCCTGCAAGCGCAAGCGCGATGTAGTTGAGCAGTTTTTCTGTCGAGAAAATCGAACAACCCGTCTTTGTATCAACAACAACATCTCCATACACAACCGGAATCATCGAAAGAGAAAGAAGATGAATGATGGGTTCCAGGGAAAACTCAACGATTTCTCCAGCACGCGCGACAATACTACTTGATGGAGTAATTGTCACAGCAGACTCACCAACATCCAATAGCGCTCCCGTAACGAGCCGATTGAGTCGAGCTACCGCATCCTGTACCCTTGCAAACCCATAAATGCTTTCTTTGTTGAGAATGCCTTTTTGCGTCTGATACTGTTGGGCAGCAACATGCCCAAATGAACCAGCACCATTACCGATAACGAGTCCTATGTGCTTATGAAATCGTGCAACTGCTATTTCTTTTGCTAAACGCGTAATTGCTTCGCTACGAGCTGTATATGGCTTTTTCTTATCAGTTATCAGGCTTCCTCCAAGTTTTACAAAAATGAGCTCTTTTGTCATATTGATTATGGCGTCTTAACATACGCGCCATCCGCACCCAACTTCACGGGAATTATATGCATAGTCGCTCTATCGATAACTTTTTCCAATGTAAAGTTACTCGGATGATAACAAAGCAACATATGTGGATACTCATGCTCACACTCAAATCCAATGAGCTCCGCCGCACCACCCGATTGTTCAATTGCGGCAATGGCGGTAGCAGCCTCTGTACTCACTATAACAAAATTCTCTATAAGGCGCTGAGTCTCCATAAATGCAGATTTTACATCACGTTGACTTTCACCACGAATGCCACGTAAGAGTTTTTTCGTTTGTTGTTCTATAGAATACAACGACTGATAGTCTTTTTCCTTTGAGACGTGTCGAGGAATTATATTTATTGGTTTCTTATTGTCCGGCTTTATTTCAATAAGATAAAAATGGTCGAGAGACTTGGGTATTTTCATAGGAATCTGCCAGATGTTTTTCAAAAAATCAAACTCCTGTCTATACCAAATAAATCCCCCAATTGAGGATGTGGTCGTACGAAGACCTAGTGCGTTTCTATTATGTTCTTTCTCAATCACATGGGCATAGGAAGCAATTACTGAAGAAGACATATCAAGCTCATAGAGCGTGTTCAACATCATAATTTTCCCAACCGTCACTGCTTCGTTATATCCAGTTCCACAGATAATGGTAGGATGCTTTGCGCTCACTGAGCACTCCTTACCGGATATCTCAAGCGAAAACTGTACATACTGATCAACCGCAGCAATGAAAGCGGGAAATCCTTGTTCAACACCCAACTCTCCGGAAAGAATAATTTGTCCGGGAACGTGAATAGTGACACTATTAGCGGTACCCATTAAACTTGTAACTCGACCATTTGGTCGTATGATTTCCGACAAGATTCCCGTTTTTATCTGCTATTGCTATTTCATTAAATTTTGGTTTGTGTACTTCTTGCTCGTCATTTGGAGCAAACTTAAACACCACGCCTCCCGTTACCCCTTGCTCAAGAAGTGTAATAACTTGCAATACACCTCTTCGGGTTGCAAACCGGTTAAGATAACTCCGGGGTAAAACAACCGGACTGTCTGTTTCACCATCACGCGGTCCGCGCGACTGACCGTGGAGCCGGTTTGTCAGACATACACCTTTGTAGACTACTACTATGCCATTTGGCAGGTCATTTGGCAGGCTACTTGATTGATAGAGCAAGGAGAAGGGTGATTCGGGTTCTAGTACATAATCATTAGGAGTCAGCTGCCATTCCTCATATGCTTCGCGTACTAGTGTTTTTTTTGGATCCTGGCAGTCTTCTTCAGCCATCTTACCCATAATAACGCCGAGTTCTCCTGATCTTTTCCATGCTTTATCCTCTATTTCCCTATGGGCAAGAATCGCATTGTCTGTTAACGAATAGAGCACACCCATGACACCCAAAATATTTTTATCTAAAGCAAGCAGTTCTAAACTTGAAATAGGCTTATATTTTTCACCCATGATGTAGTATTAGTCGAACATGAAGTCACCAATCATTCGATAAGAGAATAATCCGAATGATTATCGTCTGCATATCGACTAAGAAAGTATGACCCCACCGGAAGCTTGGAGAAGTAAAAAATTTATGTTGCGCGGACCGTCTGCATGCCTTGCAGAATCTTCGTTGACTCGGTTTAATCCGCATATTCCCATTGCTCATTGGAACTCAGACGAAGCTGTACTAGAAGAGGTGCACGATAGACTTAAACAAGGGGAAGCACAACATCCTTCACCTCCTCCCGTTCAAACTCACTTGTTATTTTCCTATTCTCAACCTACACAAACGGAATCCTGAAGATGCCAAGCTTATACATAATAAGCGCATATAATGCGCCCAGTGGAAACAAGATAACAGAGGCAATCACTATCCGGAAAAGATCCAGCCGCATGCCGAATCGAAGTGTCAAATAATACAACACTCCCTTCCAGAAAAATAAGAAAAGCGAAAAAACGACAAACAAAAAACTAAACACCTGTCCGGGAATCGACGTCGTCCGCGGAGGAGGAAGAAGAAGTGTTAACATGGACGTAGTAAAAAACCAGAGTAACGTGGGAAGTAACGAATAGCTCCATGGAAGGAATATTCTCCCCACTCCCCCCCCTCCTCCCACTAACCTCCCCACCACAACGAGAGACACAAGCACTACTCCAAACGTTCCCAAACTCCCCAAAACTACCTTTGTAAAACTGACCGTTAAAAAAAACGGGTGCGTCCGAATCCCGTGATGGACAAGTGTTGACCAGCTGAAATAGAGGACAGTCAATACGCCAATCGGCAGTGCCTGCCACACATGCTCACCCTTTGCCAGTTTTCTATATGTCTGGTAGGGAGTATGAATGCTTCCCCACACGTGCTTGAGAAAAAGGATGAGCTGCGTAAGTACAGAAGCAATAATGGTATCTGCCTGCATAAACTTAGTAACCGTGTTGCAAGATGCTCACAATATGCACAATCGTTGGTCCTAAGACAAAATATACGAATAACCCGGCAATCACTGAACCGATTCCAAAAAGCAACCACGGATCTTCTTTGAAGTAGGGGATAATCCGCCGGTACAACGGCGTAAGCGGACCCACCGTCTGTGGAGTTAATGACGATATCTCGTGCATTTTAGTTACGAGCTGTTGATAAGACTTGTCAGTATTCATAAGCGATCCGAATGATCCTAATTTTCATCCGAATGATCCTAATATATTTTTATTCGGAGCATTCGGATGGATTCGGATTGAATTAGGATCGCTGTATATTTCTACAAACGCCTTTCTCGCCCGAAATATCATACTCTCAACACTTTTAAAACTCATCGAGAGTTTTTCTGCAATTTCGGAAACGGAAAAACCTTCGATATACTTAAGTCGCAGGATTTTCTGGTATCGTGGTTTTAGTCGGGAAAACACGACCAAAACATGCTCTCTGAGGAGCTGCTCATTCAGCTCATCTTCAGGAGTAGTCAGTACTGCAAGCAATGACTCCATCTGCGGAACATGGGAGAAAAGAATCCGCGACAGTTTTTTCTTGCGATAAAAATCGACCACTTTCCGTTTTGCGATACTACAAAGGAATGTCGAGAGTGTACATGAAAACGTAAAGTCCCGCAAAGATTCAAGAGAAGCAAGAAGCGTATCCTGCACGATCTCCTCAACATCTTTCTCATCACCCACGCGTTTCCTGATAAAGTTATGAAGGTATGGGGAATAGGTAGTGTAAAATGTGCGTAAAAACGATTCATCACCAGAAAGAATACCTTCTACTAACAATCGTTCATCGTTGTTCATAACAATAAACAAATATCCAAATAGTCAAATGGTGAATGGATATTACATTTGAATATTTAAGCATTGGTT
>JACQMD010000104.1 GCA_016203755.1 Candidatus Roizmanbacteria bacterium | reverse complement strand
TGGGAAGGAGACATTCTACCGCTGAACTACCACCGCAACTTTGCGGGGTAAAGTCGAACGCATACTACCATGTGTCAGTCAGAGACTGATCGTCCTCTGGACGATACTAATCCCGCAAGAGGTATATGGCTATTCTATCACACATATACCTGTTGCGAGATACATAAAACCCTTCTGAATTAATACAGAAAAGTTTGCAAAATACCAAATACAATATACAAAATACTCGTATTCTCAGGGCAGTTTGAGGACATTTCCGGCGTGAATGATATTCGGATTCTTCAATCCGTTTGCCCGGGCTATATCGACCCATTTATATCCGTTGTTATATTTGGCTACTGCTATATTCCACAGGTTGTCTCCGTGTTGAACTGCATAGGTGCCTTGTGCTGCTGAAGGGGTAGTCGTTGCTGTTGGCGCAACTGTTGGCGTTGGCATCTCTTCTCCTTTTTCACCCTGTTCAGCTGGTACTTCTGTTGGTTGTACCTTTGTTGGCACAGCAGTTGCTGTGACCTTTGCTGTTACTGTTGGAACAATAGGAGTAACGGGCGGGATGGTCAGTTTTTGACCTTCTTCAATATCGTTTGGATTGCTTAAATTGTTTGCTTTCGCAATATCGACCCAGTTATATCCTGATTTATAATATTGTTCCGAAATTTTCCACAAATCCTCTCCTTTGGCAACAGTATGTGTTTTCCCTTCCGCGGGGATTTCTCCTGTCGTTTCTTCTGACGTCGTACCCTCTTCACCAACTTGACCTTGTTGGTCGTTCCGGTTACCTCTAAATACATTGAAAATGAATGAACCAAGAATCAATACGACAATGAAGCCTAGAATAGTTGATCCGTAGTTTTCAGAAAGATTTACTCGTTTAAGAAGTTTTTTAAAATCCATGTAATCCCTCCTTTCCGGGCAGATAGGATGGGGCAGGGAAAACGTTTTTGCTTTTTTTTGGCGGGACCGACCGGGCTCGAACCGGCGACCTCTGCCTTGACAGGGCAGCGCTCTGACCAACTGAGCTACGATCCCGCGTTGCTCTACCAAAAACGTGCTATGATAATAGCAGATTGCTATAGTATAGTCAATGAGATTAATGCCCGTCCATCATCCGATCAGCTTGATGATGGGAGTTTTTACCTATGAATAACCACGATATTGCACAGCTACTTCGAAATATCGCCGCAGCCTATGAGATACTAGGAGAAAACAGATTTCGGATCACGGCTTACCAACAGGCAGCCGATGCTATTGCGGCAACGCCAGCCGATCTTAAAAGCCTTTGGCAACAGAATAAACTTGGTGATATTCCCGGAGTTGGATCCAGCATTACCGGACATTTAGATGAGTTATTTCGTACCGGGAAAGTGAAACACTTCGACGAGATAATGAAGAAAATGCCCGATGGTATGTTTGAACTTCTCAAGCTTCGGGGAGTCGGACCTAAAACTGCCTATAAACTTGCAACGATTCTGTCTAAACACTATCCAAAAAAGGAAGATGTGCTGGAAAAATTAGAAGGGGCACTTACAGATGAACTTATTCAAACTATCGAGGGATTTGGCAAGAAAAGTGAACAGGACATCGCTGAATCATTGAAACAATATAAACGGGGCATCCTCAAGAAAAAACGACTCTTACTCTCTGAAGCAGATGCCATTGGACATGAGATGTGTGCATATATACAAAAAGATCCCGGAGTTACGAGAGTTGATATGCTCGGAAGCTTACGACGGAAAAAAGAAACGATTGGGGATATTGATCTTGCGTGTGTTACGTCAGATCCCGATGACACAATACATCATTTCGTTTCTCATCCCTCGGTAAAGCAGGTAGTTGATCAGGGAGACAAAGGCGCAACAGTATTACTCCACAATGGTGTTCAAGTAGATTTACGCGTTTCATCAAGAGAATCATATGGAGCAATGCTACAATACTTTACCGGAAGCAAGTATCACAATATCCGGCTTCGAGAGTACGCGTTGTCTAAAGGTCTCTCGTTATCCGAGCATGGCATAAAGAAAGTGGGAGCTGATAAAATCCTTGAATTTCCGAC
>JACQMD010000100.1 GCA_016203755.1 Candidatus Roizmanbacteria bacterium | reverse complement strand
CCTTTAACTAAAGGAATTTATAGGAATTTAGAGGAAATTAAAGGAAAAGACATTTCCTACGAAATGTTAATTGAGCTTATAAACAAAACTGACTATTTGCTTCGCAAACTGGTGCTTTCGTTGGAGGGGCGGGCTGCCACCAGGAGTCGAAGGCGCGGGCTTTTTTGACTTCTTCCAAGTCGATGTCTGCAATGAATAGTTCTTCTTTGTCTCTCGATCCTTTCTGAAGGACCCCGCGAATTGGACTCACGATGAGTGATCTGCCAAACGATTTTGTTTCCTTGTTCAGATTTCCCGACACCAATACAAACGCACGGCTTGCAAACGCACCGTAGACAAACAGGCTATTGACATATTCATCTGTCTTCATCTCATCCCACCCGAGTGACCAGGTCGGGATACAGATAATTTCTGCTCCGAGTTTATTCAGTTTTTCATATAAGAAATGTGAGAAGCGATTAAAACCATCTTTACAAATAAGCATGGAGAGATTTCCAAGAGGTGTTTTTGAGACAGCCACGTTATTTCCGGCAGATATACCATCAGTGTCACGCTCCGGTGGAGCGAGGTAAATTTTGCGGTGTGTATGCAGTATTTCACCAGTAGATGAGACTATATAGCCCTGGTTGTAGTAGCGACTGTTATCGGTGGTGTAGAAAGTCGTAGCGATGGCGACAAGAGCGCCAATTGCCGTTTCCGGAGCAACGAGGAGCTGCACGTTTTGTTTTGCTGCTTGAGCAGCGATTTCATCGAGTTTTTCAATTGAATCCTCGACTTTTTCAGGTATCTTGTATTGTGAGACGGCAACATTGAGTTTCATACTATAATGTATTGTACCAAAAGATTATTTTATTTGACTCTTCAGCTTCAGGACGATATAATAGCGACCTATTATGGGATCAAAACTACCGGAACAACGTACATCTCATGAGAATTGGATGAAAGAGTTAGAGGGAGCTTCTTTAGATTGGCTATTACAATCATTACATTCGAAAATGAACGGTGATCCTACCTGTGACGATCCGAGATTTGACTACGACGGAGGAATGAAACCGGCATTTCTTGATCCGCTCAGCAAATACTCCCCGCACATAGTTATGCAGGAGATAGGCTTTCGGGCCAATGGTATGAGTCAAGTCCAAATCGAAAGTACGCTTGGTCGATTGACTGAGATGGTAGGGTCTGATTTATTAGGGCCCGGATATGTTCTCGGACTGATGAATTTGTCTTCTGTTCTCACAAGACAGCAAGTAACCCTTGAGCTAACGAGTCCAGATCAAACTTCATCTTCTGGAGAATAGCCGGTTTACGAGTTGAGGTTTTTTCAAGAACTCCAGGAGCTTTATGATCTACAGGTAACAGATTCTGATTAAGCTCCAAATCACGTTGTTCCAGACGATGTACGAGGTATTATAGGAAGCTGATCAATCAGAAAATAGGAATGGTATACTTGGCTTTGTTTTCCACAATACAACAGTATGAGACCGGATAATAGATTCATTCCCTGGATAAAAGGGGAAAATCCAAAAGACATATTAAACAGAAGACAGTTTTTTGATGAAATAGAAGATGCGCTTACTCGTCAGATTGATTTGACGACGCCGAGCGTTTTTTATGGTGTGAAACCTTACGTTGAGTCCGAAGACACAGGAGCAACTCAATTTCAACAACTGCGCGTACGCAAACGTCAGTTTGAACCGCCACTCGTATTGCCCGATCGTCAGTTTATAGCGATGATAGGGTCTGGCCGGGAAAAGCCGCAGGATCGCGATATTGTTCATTGGCTAAAAGAACAGGTTTCTCCATTTCCTACCAAGATTGAAAAAGTTGTCGCAGCATCAACTTTTTCTGAGCAGATTGGAAACCTTGAACTATTTCAACAATGTAGCCAACAATTTTTCGCCATCTTTAAACAGTGGTTCGATGATGCAGTCGCTGCAGAGCCAGATATACACCCATTTATTCGAGGCGTTGGCAAGTGGGAAATTTCACTCTCAAATCAGGCAGGAACGTATTTCACCTATCCCTATAACAGTGCAAATCCCTGGTATGTCGGAACTAACTATATGCGTATCGGCCTGAACGGAGAAAACCTCACAGCGGTGCCGAATGAAAATTATCATTCCCTCTGTAATTTTACCTCTGATACTTCAGTCGGTAATTACTCGTCTTTGGGAGTCTATGATGCGATTGTTGCTGAAGAGATATTATCCAATGCCACGACTATGAGCTTTTCTGACGATCCAGCCAGTGGTATTCCTGATACTGAGCGAAATAAATTCTCGGATATGGTTGCAAATGAAGGAGATGATAGTCTTCCATTAGGAAATCCAGACTATCTCCTCTTTATGAAACTTGCAAGTTATTTCGATCTTAGTTCACTGTACTTGCCCTATCAAATGACCACTGAAACTGATGCGTTGATCGGAACAAACCGTTTGATTGCAAACGGCATTGAACCGTATGAAATACCGATCATAACTTCAAAAATACGGTCAGGTAAACTTCACAATGAACAGGTTCCAGAAAATTCCACGATGGGGAGATTTAACCGGATGCTATGGGACATGCAACAGGAAGGTTTATTGCCACAAGGGGAGTTCCCTGAGTTTACCGAACAAGGTTTATATATGCAATTTCCCATCGTGCATAAGCAAATGGAGTATGTTCCCGGATACGGACAGATACGCGTTGCTGCGTTACCGACATTTTTTACTGATGGACAGTATTTCTATGGTTCTACCAACATTGGTGAAACGAAACGTGCGTTCGTGGTTATTGGAGATGAAGAAGTCGACGTGCCGATGTATCAGTTTGTCGATGGTGTAGATGGAACGATACCTGTTGTTGGTTTTCCGAAATATTTTGAGATCAATGGATACCAGGTTCCTTCAAATTCGATTGAGATACATATCCAAACTTCGACACGACATCCGTTTCAGCCCGATGAATATCCCGAATATTCCCATGATCATATCGTTCAGTTTGGCTGACGTTTTGACCCGTACAGATATCGTAATCCATCGATACCAATTGCTCCGGGAATGTTGAGGCATCTGCTATCTTTTACTTGCGACCAATAGGGTAGTGGAACTTCTGCCGCCATGATGAGCAATTATACGCTTTTTATCCCCGAGCAGCTTGCAAATCCGTCAAAATACCTGCGTGTTTGTAGTAACTGTTCTTTATTCTTTTGGGTTAACAAATATGCCCTTCTTTTGACCTTATCCGGAGTTAAAGGATCAATTCCCATATAGGTTTTCTCTGTCAAATGTTTTGGGCAAATCAACGCTGCTATTTCTTCAGTGGTTCTTCCCGTACTATAGAGTTGTTTCATAAAGCGGATAAACCGTGCAGTTGCTTCTGTACTTGATTTTG
Source organism: Candidatus Roizmanbacteria bacterium (assembly GCA_016203755.1). GTDB lineage: Bacteria > Patescibacteriota > Microgenomatia > 2-01-FULL-40-14 > JACQMD01. Next base: position 6,386 of record JACQMD010000100.1, on the reverse strand, counting down.
TACCGGGGACATAGACATGAGCTCCTTCCATCATGTTAAAGGGAACATCGTTTTCACTATCCCATGCCTCTGCAATAAACAACCCCGGTAATTCCAGTTCTTGCGTTGCTTCGACCATAAATTCTCCCCTATTTCCTCCTGCTGCTGCCACAATTGATTCCGGATAAGCATTTTTTATAATCGCAAGTTCATTGAGTGTTTCTCCTGCTCGATCAATATCATTAGCACTCCTCATACGTATTTCATAGAGTCCATCATTGTTCTCTTCACACCAGTAATCAGACGAACCAACGACATGACCAATATTTAAGAAAGGTTCATTAAATCGCCACTTTTGTAATGTATCAACAGCACTATTTCCTGGTATAGTGACGTTAATAACGTCCAGATCGCGATCATTTTTCCACGATGTTATAGTTGCCGCCTCTAGAATCGGAATGAGATGTACCTGCTCATGAGTGTTGCATCCGTACTGTTGAGCTTCCTGAGCCATTTCGTATCTGGTAATGTGGGCGTGCTGACGCACCTGGGATGTCAGCGCATACGCCAGACCAAGTTTTGGATATTTTTCATAAATTCTTACAACAAAATTTACTTCCTCCTGTTGAGACAATTCACCATTGAGGAAAGTCCAAACAGGTGATACTCCAAAATCATACATGAGCCGTGCCGGAAGCCGGTAATCTTTTCCGAGATGCTCCCACATCATCGTTTGCGCTTGCCACAAGGTAAATTGGGTATCGAAAATTGCAATTTGTGCTGAAGATTGATCCTGCTCTGTAGTGTTGAGTTGTTCTGGTGACGGAGCTTCCGCCCCCATGCAAGCGGTTAAGGCTAAACCCGCCGTTATCATTCCGATCCCTTTTAAAAATTCCCGTTTCGAAGGGTCGAATGGTTGTTGCAGTTCTTTCATGGTATTTTCATAAAAAATCTCCCCGTATTTTTAGGGGAGATGGTACGTTCGTTTCTTTGTTCTTTTGTTTATACCATTCCCCATGAAACCTTCGGGAGATTGGCCGTTCGTGCAATGGTGACGACAAAACAGGAAGAAAGCTGAAGTAAGTGCGGGCACGAAAACAATATTGTATCCATAGATACATTTGTAGCATAGCATTTTTTGCTTGTCAATACGGCAAAAATGATATAATCACGAAATGAATAGTGAGTGTGAACAGCATCCGCAGCTTAATCCTTTTGCGTACGATCCGCTGTTTAGACAGACTCGTGAGCTACAAATTCGGGGCACTCTATGGGATATTGTGAGTGTCAGTGGCGGCGAATTCCCTTTGTTATGGCAAGCAGTTCGTCATGACCCTCGATTGGAAGAAGGACAAATTGCCATTACAAAACGCCATCTTTTTTCCCCGGTCGATCCGGAGTATTTATCAGATTATCAGGATGTGATACCGTTTGGATCGCTGATGAAATTTCTCCGTTGTATGAAAGCTCCCGGGTATCCTGAACTGTGGACAAGAAAACTAAACAGTAAGATGAAAAATTTCGTTTTAACTATATACGCAAACGAGTTTGGCAATCTAAAACAGGAAGGGGATAAACGATATCTCTACCCTTCCGATACCAGAGACGAAGGCGTTATGATGACTGCCGGCTATCGGCTTGCTTCGGGTCTGGTTTCTTTTACCGAGGTAGATGCTATAGTTGGGTTAATTGAGCCCTCATATGAACCGGTAACAGTTCCGACTATTCTTGATGATATCCACTCTGGAGTCATGTTTGCCGTTTCTGACAGCTTTGTCAGGAAGCAGATTGCCCGTGGAGCATTGCCGGATGGTCATGAGTATTATGCTCGGGCATCAGATTGGCTCGTAAAACTGGCACTTAAGAAGCTTGAGACTAAACAGCGGCAATTTCCTTACCTGTTCGGAATAGATCAATCGTACTATCCGGCAAGTAACTTTGTGCCATATCTGGCAAGAGCCTATCTGGATTTTATCAAAAAGCTCGGAGCGGAATCAGGTACTATTCAGAAACCTTCTCCAACGGAGTTGCGTACTGAAATATTCCAACGCTTTAATGGGTTTGTTCAAAAGGTTTTAGACCGTGAGAACTTTCTTAATCAGCATGATCCGAGAAAGATTGAGCAGTTACAGCCGGTTTGGTCTGCCGTAGTAGATTATATGTATGGTATGGCAGACGATTTTAATACGGAACTGACCGCATATACAAAACAGCTGGCATTAAACAGGAAGAGATAGAGAATTGAGGTTATTCAGTTCGTCTACGCAATACTCAACAGGAATTTCATTCAGTTCTGCTGGGCCTTTGCCCGTCACCTCGACCTTTTCATTCATGATGCAATCTTCAGAATCGACATGACCCAGCCCGAGCAAATGCCCCCATTCATGCATAATGGTTGATCGTTCAAGCCGTTCAATGATTGCTTTATTTTGAGATAACTCGGTAAGACGGGATTTGAAGATAAACATGGTATCGCGATGAATGGTGACGCCCGCATTGGTTGGTTGCTCTGTGTATGTACCTCCATATACGACAAACAATGATGCGTCCGGAAAACGTTTCCGAAGTGCCGTTCGTATCTGATTGAGCTGATCATTGGTAAGTTCCTTGTCGGCAGGAATTGTAAAGTCATGTATGAGTTGTACGACACTTTGCTTTCCGGTGGTATCGACAATCATTTTTTGAATCCAAGAAGTGGCTTGTTGATCGGGTTGAGTATTTGCCGTGTAGACAACAACAGATAGGGGAGTAGTGTTTGAATGAAGATAGAAATATCGAAAGTCTCCGGGTTCATTTAAATTGAGGCTGGTAACGAGGATGGGATAGTTTAACAATAAGCGCTTTATTGCTCTTCCTTCAAACGATTGATTATTGAATTTGACAAGATACATGATGAGTGTTGCGATGATTCCTGTTATAACGACAAACAGAAGAATGAGTTTAACCAGTAGTTTCAAGAATACCACACTACCATAGTATCATATTGTGATGGACTATCATTACTGCGAGGGCCGGTCAATTGCTATTTGGACAATCCGTTCAATTTCACCAATATCAGCATTTGGATCGCATAACAAATTATGAATTGCACTCCGGTCAATAGTCGTAGGAACTTGAACTGTCCACTTAACCACACCATATTCTTGAAGGGTTATCTCAATAGTTTGGCCTGTATGTTGAACTGAAAAAGTGCTTTCATAGAGAGGATCAAGTGTTTCTCCATAACGGGCACTCAACTCATTTTCCGGAATTATTTCTGCTGTTGCTTCATCGCTCAAAAAAGAATCAAGATCGTCAGTTTGTTCCGGGTATCTAACCCGAAAACCTTCAGGAGTAAAATGAGAAAGTGCAATAGTCTCATTTATTTCAAACCCCCGTTCCGTATTGGCCGAAATCAAATCATTCAATAGTTCACTCATTATCCGGTCAAGTTGTCTCTCAATCTCACGAGTATCGCCGGTGATGATTTGTAACAATGTTTGTGGCGATGCATTTCTCATTCGTGCCAGGAGGAATAGAAATAGATCGAAATACTCATTATCCTGTATAGCTTTTTTAGCCTCAGGTATCACTACCGTAAAGTCTAGAATGGTTTTTTCTAATGCTGATGCACATTCTAGTATTTGAGGATATTTCAAAATACCTGGTTTTCCTGAAGCTAGCTGTTTTCTTAATTGATCTATACTGTGAGCTCCAAGATCGTCAATATAGTCAATAAAAGAGTCATCTTTTAATGTGCTGCTATATCGGGAAAATTGCTCTACTGAAACTCTCCATGGTTGTGTTTTTTTACCGTGTTGACGCTCAGCACTATCTTGAGATACAGCGCTATAATTGTCTTCCGGCTGTAAGATGCAATGCACCAGGGTACCTGTTTCATCGTAGGTTAACTCAATAGGACGTGATCCTTCGAAATGACCATGTCGGGGAGAGGTTGTTTGTTCTCTTCGCCTTGCGGTATCAACTCCTACAAGGATTCCTTGGGGTTTTAAATCAATAATTGAGCGGGCATGTTGTGTATCGGCAAGCTCAACGTACATATCAGGGGAATAAAGTCCGGGCCTCTCCATATATTTACCAATACTATCCTGATAGGTGACTACCGTAACACGAGGAGCCTGATCCTTTCTTTCGCGTATAACACGGGTTACTCCTTCAATGTGAGTTGATTCACGTCGTATACTTTGTTCGGGTGTAGCCATATTTTTGCTATCAAATGATGTCGTAGTATATCAAATTGTATTAAAATGTAAATACTACAGGGTATTTTTGGAGAAACGTTATTCAATTTTACTCTGAATGCCCAGAAGCCAGAGGACTTGCTCTTTGCGGTAGCGGCGGTCGCCACGTGAGTTTATGCGAATTGCTGGCAGTTTTCCTTTTTTACCCCACCTTTTAATCGTAAGCGGTGAGACGCGAAGAAGATCTGCTACCTCGCGAACGGTAAGAAGATCAGGCAGATTTTCCAGATTTAATTTCTCTTCATTATCTTTTGACATAACAATCGGTCGTAGTATAACAGAGTAGGTCAGAAGTATCAAGTAGTAACTATTAGCCGAAGATTCGATGAAACAGAAGACTAATCCAGATGAAAACAAGACCGGCTATACCAACAACAATCGTGGGTGTGGGAGTAGCGCTGACAGGCAGACCACCTTTGGAAGTTTGCTGTTGTGTTTGTTGAGTCGTCGAAGTACTATTGTTATTCGATGTTGTTGTGGTAGTTGTGGTTGTAGATGTATTTCCAGAAGAGGATGTTTGGTTTGCTACCCCACTTATCGTATAAGTTCCGTTGGTGACACTTGTGAGGATATCGAGTCCACTGTTAAAATCTACCAGATTGGTATCGCGTGAATTTCCTGCAGTAAAATCAAAATTAACAGCTGCAGCGCCGCTATCTATTGCTTTGAATTGCAGTGTTGCATAAGTACCACTTCCGGAAAAAAGTGTTGACTCAAATCCAACGAGTCCTGAAATCGAAGCCTTTCCCGTGGCATTGTTGATCTCTTTCCCGACATATTGTTCAAAAATAGTACCATTTTGAATATCAAGGAGCGTGAGCTTATTACTGTCAAAGGTTATGTACATATCGGCCCCCGACACTTCACTTCCTCCCGTATTTGCAACAACATCAACAGTAAAGGTTTCTCCAATTGCAGCTGTTTTCGTAGTGGGTGAAAGGGCGAAGCTAGCAGTCGCGGCAAGTGCGTTTTTTGGTGAAGCAGTAAAAAGAGAGCCAATGACAAATAAACACAGCAACCGACAATAAAATACCTTCGTATGCAATTGCAATCGAGAAGATTTTGTCATGGCAGTATTACTCCTCATCCCCCGTATGATTCCAGTTGGAGAGCATAAGGGAGAAGTCGATGGAGTTGACGAGTCCTGACCCATCCCAGTCAATCACGGGATTATTAGTCTTAAAAAATGTAAGAAGCCTGTTATGGTCGGCTGCATTGATTATGCCATCACCTATGGTACCGTCAATATTGACATTGACGTCTCCTGCCGGGAATGGAGCTGAAGAGAAATCAAAGGTGTTGGTTGGTCCCAGATTTTGGTCGCTGAATTTTTTCTGCAGGAATCCTTCAGGTTTCAAGATGATATCATACGTTCCGATAGGTAATATACCAAGCAATGTTGTATTAAGATCAATGGATCCGTCTGTTGCAGATGAGACACTTAACGGTCCTATGATTTGTCCAGTAAGTTTGTTACGCAGCATTAGACGAAATGCGCGGCTGTTAGATGCATTTGGCCAACCTCGACCCTGTAGTAATAACTTAGCGATTATACGGTCAATTCGTGTTGTAGGAGTTACGGTAGCTGTCGGAAGAGTAGTTGGAGTAGGAGATGGGGGTATCGTTGTTGGCGTTGGGGGGATTGGTGTTGGCGTATTAGGTCCAACGGTAGGTATAGGCGTGGGAGTTCTGGTTGGGGTTGGAGTAACCGTGGGTGTCCGTGTAGGAGTTACGGTTGCTGTTGGAGTAACTACACCCACAATCTGATACGAACCACCCGTTACTACTTTCAGAATATCAGTTCCTTGTGCAAAGAGCAGAATATTGCTGTCGTTCCGATCACCAAAAGCTGTATAGTCAATCTTTATCTCTGTTGTTGCTGTTCCAGTGAGAGGTGTAAAGGCAACGGTAGCCAATAAAAGATCCTGTCCTACGACTCCGGTTGTATCCGTGGTGTTGACTTGTGCTGAAATATCCAACATTCCAGCAAGGCCGTAGTTTTGTTGACAATAATTGGTTGTCGGTTGTGTTAAATCATAATTGCCACTCGGGAATCCGGGAATGGTACCGGGTGTCACCTTGGTTGCATCGGTACTGAAGAAGAGGTTATTGTAACAAAGTCGTACATCAACCGAGTCAACTGCCTGAGGAGTGTTGTTTGCATCT
>JACQMD010000016.1 GCA_016203755.1 Candidatus Roizmanbacteria bacterium | reverse complement strand
GCCCCCGAACCAGCATATACGAAAAGGTAATAAATATAAGAACAGCAACAATCCGGAAGACAATTTTTTGAAGATTCAGATTGATGTCATATCCCAGCGATATGCCCGAAAACACCGGGCCAATATTTTTTTGGGAGAGTACTAAGTGGAGTGCAAGGAATATAATAGTAAACAAAACAAAAACGTACGCCATATTGCGCGAAAAACCCCACATTTGGGCAAGAACGGGAGCGGAGTGAACCGGCTCGTGCGAAAATACCCAGAATACCAGTTGCCGCGCACGTTCGGCATTTTTCCCCAGTTCCGTAACAGAGGGATCATACTGCCATTCGCCTGCGGTTGACTTTGGGTCTGTAGATGCGGGTGGAGGATTGTTTGTTTCTAAACTTTGCGCATACACGTGAGAAATGAGACTGATTGAGAGAATAATAATCAGTGTAAGGATAGTGCTTAAGATGAGTGTTTTCCGAAGCGTGTTCATGATTTTTTCTTCCCGTACCATACAAAAAATACGAGTATGACCGTAATTACTACAAAAACAATAGCACCTACGGTCAGATACGATGGAGATAAGGAAGGTTTTTGAACAGGTGTTGTGACAGACGGAGAAGCTATCGGAGAAGGAGCAAGTTTTGTCCGAAGCGGAGGAGTAACCACTGTTTTTGATAACGGAATGATTTGAAACGCGGCAACCGGTCCTTCCTGGACAAATGATGTGCCGGGAGATAATCGGACAAGCGTATGATACTGGGTAACAGGAAATACGTCACCAAGATAGGCAAGTTGTTCGGAGTCATTGGGTTTATTGGAGAAAAGATAGACGTACCGTGACAGGTTAACGTCGGGATCAAGGATGTTTGGGTTAAGACCCGCATCAAAGATTGCTTTGCGCTGGGGTTCTGTAACAAGAGAAAGCGCAACGGCCTGATCCAGATCATCTCCGTCAAGATAATCAAGTACCTGTGTACTTTGTTCAAATAGTATATCCAAATCTTCGCGGGTGTAATACACCGTCACCGCAAGCATCTGTTTCTCTTGCGCTAACAGTGTTTGTTGTTGGAAAATAAACAATCCAGATACCCAAATTGTTAGTATAATCAATAATCTTATTCGTTTTTTCATATATTCACTATAACGTATTACTGGCCTTATCGTCCAAACGTAACAATGCGCCGAAGACTCATTCCACTACCTGCTGTTCCGACACCAATGCGTGTAAAGCTCGAGTCAAACATGATCTTGTTATGACCCGGGCTATTGATCCAGCCTGTTACCGAGACCTGCGGTGATCCTGTACCACAGGACATAATCTCACCCATGCCTATACCGTTAAATCCAAACCGTTGGAAACGCGAGCCCATCGTTGATCCATCACTTCCGATATGGTTACGTGAACAAAAATTATGAGTAGATTGATCATTTGAAAACCATTTTGCTGCTTTGATAAGCGAATCGTTCAGTGTCAACTGTGACAGTTTGCGTTTGGCACGCTCTTGGTTAATCAACTGTAGAACTTCTTGTTCATCAGCTGAAAGATCAGTTGATGGTTCTTGTTGTTGCGGTGCAGCCGTCGGTGTCTGAGTTGGTGATGGAACTGGCTGTTGTTGATCTCCTGTTGATGAAATGCCGGCAAGAGATGCAAGTGCTCCGGCAACGGCTTTTGTTGTTGCGGTGATTTGATTCCAACTCAACGCATCCGTTTTATCATTAATCGTGTGCGCGTTGGGATTGGCCACCCAGTTTTCTGTAGGATTGCACTCGGTGCCAATAATTGCCGGAATACCCTCATTCCAGAAATTGATTTGGTCAGAATCACCTGATCCGGAAAATGAAAAAGCAGAAAGTCCAAGATTGTATTGTTGATTGATCGCAACAATTTTTTCGGAAAGTAAATTGCCGCCATTATAATTTTTATAGATAAAACCCATACAGCTGTCTTGGGTATCAGGATAGTCGTAGCCGGTCATATCAAGATTTATTACCCCTTTAATCTGCGTATTTGTTGGTTTATGGGCAACGTAAAACGAACTGCCACACAACCCCTCTTCTTCTCCATCAAAGAGAGCAAACGTTATCGAAGACTGGAGCGTATTCTTTACTCCTGATAATACTCGCGCAAGTTCCATAATCGTTGCGATACCTGTCCCATTATCATCAGCTCCCGGTGCGGGATCATGAGTGCCGGATCGTGCCGCTGTCGAGTCACGATGTGCAATCACCATATAGGTCTCGTTCGGGTTTTTACCAACAAGAGTTGCAATAACATTAGTCAAAGAGACGTCTTGTGGACAAGTGGCACTTCCATACCCATTTTGTACTCCCGATGCATCCTGAAGTTGTACTTCTAATCCCAAACTTTCAAAATGAGTTTTGCTATAATCCCGCTCTGTTGCATTTCCTTCTGTGCCAGTGTAGCGAGTCTGCTTTTCATCCTGACCATCAATTGTGTCGTCATCAACAAGATTCAGTAGATATTCTTTTATCTTGTCTTCGGAAACAGCATCGATGACTGTTTGAATAGAAACAGTTGGTTGACCAGTACTTCCTTGCGGCGTGGGCGTAGGAGTCACACATATCCAGCAAGTGAGTGCGTCATTTGTTGCTTTGCATGAAGTATCACATGCAAGTGAACAATCCTGTGCATCACCGAATTGACACATATTAACCGTTGGGGTAGATGAAGGTTTTGGCGTGTTTGTTGCAGAAGATGCAGAAGTTGGAGTCGGTGTTGGTACTCCCGGCTGCGTAGGAGTAAAGGTGGGAAGCGGTGTTTGTCCGGATAGGGTCACCGGTTTTTCGATCACACGCCCTTGCTGATACGGACCGCAGATAGAAGAAAAATCGAACGCAACGAGTTTGTAACTTCCGTTATCAGGCAACAAATCCTGCTGGCAGTTTTTGTCGAGTGCGCATTTAGTATTGCATTTAAAGGAAACCGTATTACCAGTCCACCGTTGATACCCGTATCCTTTTCCAAGACGGCAGTGATCAAGCGGCCAGTTGTTATTGAGTGCTAATCCGCATGTTGTCCATTTATTCACCGCGTTGGTTGTCACTTTACACAAATAATCCTTTCCTCGAGGGATCACTGTACCCAAATCATTTCCCTGCATATCCGTAATTTGTATACTGCTCATCGGCCGGCATGCGGGATTGCCGCCAATGGGTTGACTTGGTTGAGCAGACGATGTGGGTTCCGGCGGCTGTGTCGTTTGAGGTGCAACCGTCGGAGTAGTTCCGTCTTGCGCAGCTTGTGTTGGTTGCGGCTCCTCAACAGGCGTTGCGGTCGGAACAGCTGATTCTCCAGATTGGGCAGCAACTGCTTTGTACGCATTGATTCGCTTACCGTATGTGCGTTTACCGTCATCTCCGGCAATATACGGATTTTTTTCAGAAGTAAAATCGCTGTTTGGGATTTCGTCGGCAGTTTTGACAAGCCACTCACGAAGTTTGAATGGATTGTCTCTCATTTGTGGATCTTTTGCAATAACAAGCGCTGCAACACCAGCTACGTACGGAGCAGCGATACTGGTTCCTGATAAAGACCAATATCCACCTCCAGGTTTTGTCGTTAATATACAGTTCTGACTTGTACACTTGTCAGAAGAAACATTTCCAGAAGGAGCGGCAATAATTTTTGTCTCCTTCCATGCAAAAGGACCATAATTTGAATAGCTCGTCGGTTTACCTTGCATATCAACAGCAGTTACCGTAAGTATATCTGGATGATTTGCAGGGACATCGCATGCACCATTAATAGATTCATTTCCGGATGCGATAACAATAAATACCCCTTGTTCACGTACCGCATATGAAATAACATTAGTAGAAGTTGGGTCATCATATTCACCTACGGCGGTATAACATGAAATCGTCGGTTTTCCTAAACTTAAGTTGATTATATCTGCTCCCTGATCTGCTGCAAATTTAATTCCTTGCACTATTGTCTCTGTAGTTAAATAACTCTTATCACCAACTTGGACTGCCATAATCTTCGTAGACCAGTTGACTCCAGTTATTCCTATACCATTATTCCCTACAGCCGCAATAATACCTGCCAAAGATGTTCCATGACCATGTGTGTCCAATGGATCACCGTCATTGTTGATAAAATCCCATCCATGAGTTTCTTTACCATTAACCTGCCCTGTCCAAATATTCGCCGCTAAGTCCTCATGCGTATAGTCCACTCCTGTATCCACAATTGCCACTATAACATCGTTGGATCCTGTTGTTATTTCCCACGCTTCTTCAAGCTTTATTTGTTTATGCCCCCACTGTTTCGGGAACTGTGGATCGTTGGGCGTATTTGCCTTGAATCTATATCTGAAATTTGGTTGTGCATATTCAACTAAACCACTTTCCTGCATTTTTTTTACCGCCTCTTCCATCCCACCCTTAGTGAACGTTATTTTATAAACATCTTCCAGTGGATCTTTTGGATTAAAACTTTGCAGTTGAATGGTTTTGGCAGATGATGTTGTTTGCGGTCCAAGCAATCCTTCCTGGCTGGTAATCCCGAGCTCTTCTTTCAATTTCTCATAGGTTTGTTGCGTCTGTCGGGTTTGGACTCTTGAAGATGAGAAGAGACTATTCCACCAGTCGGCAATACTATTAAACCACGACTTCTGCTCGGGAGTCCCCAATGCCCCGCTTTCAAACAGTGCATCTGCAACATCTGGTTTATACTTAACCAGTATTTCCCCTTCAACGTATTGTGCAGATGGATCAACGGGTTTGTTTCCCTGTGCACTTGCCGCAGTTGCAGAAAACAAAAAAATGGAAAAGGCTAATAAAAACAAAATGATTCGTTTCATAGAGCAGGCGATGCGCCGACTTCAACGACGGTAAAACCGGTTCGTGAAACTGGACTGAGTGATGGGTAACTAATCGACATAGAATTGGTAAGTGGACTCACCAGTATATGGACACGGTGGAGTTCACTTGGCTTGGGATTAATTGAGATGGGCAGTTGATCGTTGAGTTGTTGTTGATCGACAACAGAGAGTCGAAGATGGGATGCATCAGGCATATTTCTTACCACTCGAGCAACATCAGTGACAAGCGTACGTGTTTCATCAGGAGTGAGTCTTAGCGATAATGCTATGGTTCCCGTGACCAATGATTCCCATGTGTCCCGCCGAACAATAAATCCTTCGTTGGTATGATGGAATGTTGTTTTTTGACGGTCAAATTCGTAATAGAGTTTTGTCAGTTTTGATGTGCTCGATGGTACTAGAAGTGTTCCATCTGGAAAGACACGAATATTCAACCAGTCAGAGGTTACGGGATCAGCATAGAGCGGATCAAATCCTAACTGAACAGAAACCCTCATCGGTTTATCCGTATAGAAAAACAGAGCAGGAGAGTGTCCAGTAATAAAACAGAAATGGGTTTCATCGAGATTTGAGTATCCGCTGTAGAAAAACATTCGAGGAAAAATGTCATCCTTTGTTGCCCATTCATCAATGGTTGATTCGGTAACCATGGCAACAAGTCGCTCCTCTGCCTTGTCACGTAGCGGACTGATTCCAGAATACACATAAGTTTTCGTGTCAACCGTTTCGCCAATCTTACCGAGGAGTTTTTTCTTATCTTCTGATGTTTTAATCTCTGCAAGTTCATCGGGATGATCTTTGAGATAGCCTGCCACGTATATCTGTAGCTGATCTACGACAAGATCGATAACAATTTTTCTTATTTCACCTATATTTCTTGCCTGAAACGATGCTTCTTTGAAATAAAATCCTGATATTGGGCCTTTCATCAAGGTAATCGTTCCCTTTCCGGGAATATCAATCGTGTAGATATTGTATCCGCTTTGCAATTTCCCTGTATCCAAATCGGCACAATCTTCAACCGTTGGCGGAGGAGTGGGAGATCCACGTGGAGTATGCAAAGGAGCCGTTGGTAAGAAAGAAGTTGGCGTTATGGGTGGAGCTTTGGGTGTTTTACTTGGTATAGGTACTGTTGGTGTTTGACTCGGTCCCGGAGTCAGATTTCCCAGTTTAATAGAATCCTGTGCCAGATATGTTCTTTCTCCCTGCACCTTCGCTGTTTGTTTTGTTGCAGGAATAGTTTCCACAAATCTCACTCGATACCCACTGTCAAGCTCTGCTGTTCCACGAATAAGGTAGACGGGTGATAATGATGCTTGTGGTGTTCCCGGAAGATTCTCTTCATAGGTGAGGATGAAGTCGGTGATGGTTGCAACTTTCCCTGTTGCTTGATTGTTTGGATAGACATTGGCAAGATCCGTATACCCGCTTCCTGCAGGAATGGTGAGGGAGAATGTTGCCTGATGGTTTTGGAATGAAGCAAGTGCTTCATCGGGATTCATCATTGTTGATCCTTGTGTCGTGAGTGTTCTCTCAATCGGTCTGATGGTTGAGTCAATGGCAAGAATACTATTGTCTTGTTTGTAGAGCGCAACGGTAGCGGTATTAAAGTCATTGGGTCGTGCTAACCCATCCTGTTTGGATGAAGTGTTGACAACATCCTCATCCGTTGGTGCTCCTTCAAAAGTATACCCAACACGGAGTTGCGAGAATGGTATTGTTTCCGGAAGATTCACCATGCCTATTGGATTGAGAATCGGTGCTCCCATTTGTTCCCAGTCCCGATGGCATTCAACAAAAAGAACCTCAGGGATAGATGTACGTTCATACGTAAAGGGACAGGTGATGGTGTCATCCGCAATGCCTAAATTGGTAAGTAGCTCATGAACACTTGCATTGACTGATTGAGCCGTCGAAGATGATGGAAGTAGATGGATGCCATACGATTCAAAATGAAATTCTCCAGTTGTACGATTGAAGGTCAGTAATCCTCGTTGTTGCGGATCAGTGGTATTTCCAGCAACTACCCAATCTGCTTCGATGTTTATATCAGACAAACCGAAGATAGTGGTGAGGTGTTGAATCTCCATTTCCGAAAAATCAGAATGTAACTGATACTCTTGCAGTGTTGTTATTTGAGGTAATGAAGTGTCGAGTGTGTATGACTGGAAGAACGTAGTCGGTGCTGTTAATGAAACGGGTGCGGAGGGAGAGATAATAGGAGTTGGAGTTGGCAGGATTGTTGGACTTGAAGAAGGAACGAAGCGAGAGTATAGCAGGAAGATAATAATTATGACGAGAATACCGGCAACAATAATTCCCGCCACGTATAATAATTTATTTATACGAGGAGAATTTTTTTCAATTTGTTCTGTTTGAGTTATTCCCATAACCTACACTTAAGACCATTTTCAGTCTAGTACGTTCTTATGAGAAATGCAAGTTGGCAGGAGAAATGGCGAAAGCATAGTGAACGAAGCATTATTAAGAAAAATAGTATAATACGAGTATTGATTGCTATTACTCTCAATGAACCACACAATTGCCACAATCCTTCAGGATGTACGAAAAACTATTCCTACCAAATACGAATTAGGCTATTTTCTTACACATCAAGATCGGTACCATTATATTCTTACTCAAATTGCCAAATTAAATTTACCCAAAAAAGCGAAAGTTCTTGAGATTGGATGTTACCCGCCACATCTTTTTCATGCATTTGAGCAGATGGGGTTTGATGTATACGGCATATCTTCAAAACATGAGCCAATAAAGAAGAGGAATGTTGTCTCGTTGAACATTGAACAGGATCCCTTTCCATTCAAAAAACAGTTCTTTGACCTTATTGTTTTTTCTGAAG
>JACQMD010000103.1 GCA_016203755.1 Candidatus Roizmanbacteria bacterium | reverse complement strand
TCTCACATCACTGCTATACAACATTCTCAAATCCGGAATCTTAATTCCCTGCTTCATGAGGAGCACCCGTTCCACTCCCCAACCGAATGCAAACCCTGTATATTTTTCGGGGTCGATGTTACCTGCTTTTAGAACATTAGGATGTACCATACCTGCTCCTCCGATTTCAAGCCATCCGGCTTTACACATCCGACAGCCGTGCCCATCGCATAAATCGCAACTCACATCAACTTCAAATGACGGTTCAGTAAACTGAAAGTGAAACGGACGAATACGTGTTCGCCTCGTCGGACCAAAATATTCCCGTGCAAAATAGTCAAGTGTTCCCTTAAGATCCGGAATACTTATTCCTTTGTCAACAACAAGCCCTTCAAACTGATGAAACATGGGGCTATGCGAAACATCACTTTGCCGGCGGTAACATTTACCAATATTAATCATCCGAATAGGCGGCTTGCCAAGCCGTTCCATTTCTCTCACTTGCCCGTTTGACGTATGTGGAGTTAAAACAATCTCGCCTAATTTTTTGTCCGTTGGCATATCGACAAAAAATGTCTCCCATTCATCGCGTGCAGCGTGATTTTTGGGCATATTGAGACTCTCAAATGCATACCAGTCATAATCAACTTCCGGATACGACACGCGAATAAAGCCGATGCGTTCAAAAATTGCTGTAATCTCACGGATCGCATAAGTTACAAGATGCAGATGTCCGTTGAGCGGTTTCGTTGGGAGTGTAACATCGAAGAATTCGTGTTTTTGTTGTTCAAGAGTTTGCTGTTTTAGTGTTTGTTCTTGAAAGGAAAGAAGATTAGTGATAGTGACTTTGAGCTGGTTGACTTCCTTTCCGAAACCTACCTTTTCCCGTTGGGGAATTTTGGGAAGTTTTTGTAAAAGCTGATTAATGATCCCTTTACGACCAAGATATTCTACTTTCTTAGATTCTAATTGTGATAAAAGTTGCGTTTTTAGGATTGCTTGACGGGCTTCCGTTTCGATCTGTTTAAGAGTATCTTTCATACTATAATAAAAAAAAGCGCTGCCCATGGCGCGCGACTACAAGCTCTGTAGTTGCAGCTCCTTGAGCTGCCAATAATGAGGACGCGTATGAAACGCGACAGCTACATTACTTTTTCACTTCCGCAACTATCTTTTCAAAGATTTCAGGATGATGAGCGGAAAGATTTGCAAGTATCTTTCGATTAAGCACTACTTTTTTCTCCAGGAGCGCATGAATAAACTCCCGATACGACCAACCCATTCCTTTAACTGCCTCGGAGATGCGAAGAATCCAGAGTTTACGCATTTCCCGCTTCCGCTGTTTTCTTCCGGCAAAGGCATACTGTCCGGCGTGAAGATCTGCCTCAGAGGCACGTTTGACAAGCCGACGGTTGGTCATCGTAAAGCCCTTGGTCCTTGCCAAGAGATTATGACGATGTTTTCTTGATATGATTCCTCGTTTGACTCTGGTCATACTTTAGCCATTAGCCACTAGGGGTTTAGCCACTAGTAACGAAATTACTGCTTAGCAATTCACTAGTGGCTATTGGCTAACCACTAGTGGCTCTTTAAAGCATTTTTTTAATCTTACTTTTCATTGCTCCTGTCATTTCTTTAAGTACTTTTACCCGGCGTTGCTGGCTCTTGCTTTTTTTGCGTTTCCGGTGTCTTCCCATTTGAGAACGAAAAAGCAACTTACCGGTTTTGGTAAGTTTAAACCGACTTGACACCGATTTTCGTGTTTTATGTTTGGGCATAGCTCTTGTAACGTATAACGTGTAACTTATAACATAAGGCAAGCAAAGTTTGGAAGTTACAAGTTACACGTTTCATGATCTCCTATTGTATCATTTTTTCGTAATCGTGGCAACCAGACTCATCCCTTCAAAATGAGGCGCTTTTTCTATCGATACTTCACCGAGTTCCTGAATAAATTTTTCCATAACTTTGAACCCAAATTCGCGACGCGATAATTGCCGTCTTCTGAACCGTATGACTGCCTTGAGTTTCCCGCTTTCTTTGAGAAGTTCCTTGCCACGTGCAACCCGTGCTGCAAGATCGTGTTCTGCGATAAAGGGTGTGAGCCACATTTCTTTTGTCTCGCCCGATCTTCCGGCTTTACTACTCTTTCTTTTCTTTTTGTTCAGCTGATAGAGAAAGCGATTGAAATCAATGATTTTGGCCACCGGCGGGACGGCGCGGGGTGCTATCTCGACCAAATCCATTTGAGTCTCGTGGGCTTTTTGAAGGGCTTCTTCTTTACTCAGTACCCCGATGAGTTTGCCTTCATGGTCAATCACGCGCATTTCCTTTGCGCTGATGCGATGATTGATGCGGAAAAATGGGATTTGCTGATGTGGTTGGTTAAATTTTCTTCTCAAGGTGCTCACGAAGCTGATTGATAAACGTAGGAATAGCTATACCACCCAAATCTTTACCTTCCCGAGTACGAAGTGCGATTGTTTGCTCTCTCATTTCTTTATCTCCGATTATAGCAAGGTATGGGATTTTTTGCAAGGTTGCATCCCGTATTTTGGCCTGCATACGGATATTGCGGTCGTCGATTTGGATGCGGACGTTTTGCAATTGTTCAACGATTTGTTTTGCATACTCCACATGCCGTTCGGTAATGGGGATTACCATCACCTGTATGGGTGAGAGCCATACTGGTAAATGTCCGCCCGTATGTTCAAGCAATAACCCCATGAAACGCTCGGGAGATCCCAAAATCGCCCGGTGGATCATAACCGGTGTTTGTTCCACTCCTTTTTCGTCTGTGTAGGTCAGCCCGAACCGTTTCGTCATGATCAAATCAAGTTGAATTGTCGAAATCTGCCATTCCCGACCTAATGAATCCACTGCAATAAAATCCATCTTCGGCCCGTAAATTGCTGCTTCTCCTTGTGCTTCTTTATAGGAGATTTTGGTGTGTTTCAAAATCTGCGTAAGCGTTGTTTGTGCTTTTTCCCACGTGGCAGGATCTCCGAGATATTTTTCTTTATTTGTCGGATCCCAAAGCGAAAGTCGGATCCAATAGTCAAGTGAAAACGGCTTCAGTGCCTGTTCCACCACACGGATTACTTTCGTAAATTCCTCTTCAATCTGGTCTTGCCGGCAGAAACAATGTCCGTCATCCTGTGAAAATGACCGAAGGCGCGTGAGGCCGCCGAGCTCTCCCGGTTTTTCATCGCGGTAGAGAGGAGCAAAATCAGAAAATCTAACCGGTAAATCGCGATAACTTCTCGGTTGGCTTCCGTACAAAACACAGTGATTTGGACAATTCATCGGTTTGAGAAAATATTCTTCATCGGTATAGTGAGAATGTACCGTAAACATATCGTCTTTATATTTTTCATAATGACCTGATGTTTTGAATAGATCTGCCTTTGTGAGTTGTGGTGTCCACACTTCCTGGTAGCCAATTTCTTTTTGGAGTTCGTTTGCATGATCCTGCAACAGTTTTCGAACGAGTGTCCCTTTTGGTGTATACAGAGGAAGACCCGGGCCAACAAGATCGGAGAAAACAAATAAACCCAATTGTTTTCCCAATTTTCTGTGATCCCGTTTTTTCGCTTCTTCCATTTGCCAAAGATATTTCTCAAGTTCCTCTTTCGTCGGAAATACTGTCCCGTAAATTCTGGTTAACATCTTATTTTTCTCATCTCCCCGCCAGTAAGCGCCGGCTAGCGAGAGAAGTTTGAAGTGTTTGAGTTCTTTATCAGGATGCTCATCATGTCCGCCACGGCAGAGATCCCAATAATTGCCGGACTTATAAAATGAAATTTTCTTTTTACCGTTTTCTGAAAATTCGTCGATCAGTTCGTGTTTATATGGATTGTTAGGGTATTCTTTCTTTGCCACCTCTGCCGAAAGTTCATGTCTTTCAAATGATTTCCACGAGGGAAGCATCTCCCGCATTTTTTTCTCAATCATTGGGAGATCTGCTTCAGTGATTGGTGCTTTGAATTCAAAATCGAAATAGAATCCGTCATCGATTGCCGGTCCGATCGTTCTTTTTGTATCGGGCCAGAGTTCCATCACCGCTGCTGCCAATAGATGTGCGCACGAGTGGCGGAGATTGTTAAGATTTGTTCGATTTAATCTATTCATATACTGTTACTGTAATTGCATGCCCTTGGCATGCTTATTTAATGTAGCGCGCCAAGGGCGCGCAACTACATTCGATTATAGTATTGTTCCTTCCCGAACGCAAGCCGCGGACGTGCGTTTGAAGTAACTTGCCACTTATCCTTCCGTTGTTGCTACTGGTTTCACCGACAATGCGGGAAGTTGGCCAGTTGGTGCTTCTACTATTGGCATAAACCATTCGTATGGTTCTGGCAGAATAATGATACCATCTTGAGGAGCAACTGCGCCCAGATCACCTGATACTTCTGAATATTCAACGTAAATTTCCTGTTTTGGCATAGCGTATCTTTCACCCCCTTTCGCACCATAAAAAAACCTCCCGTGTTGGGAAGTTGCTTTTGTAGTGTCCTTTTTTTCCTACTACCGCATCCCCCAACACATGTCGGAAGTATTATTGGTAGTATTGTTTGTTTGACGAATTTGCATGTTTAACTACTATATCATCAAAAAACCCGCTGTCAAGAATTAAAAAATGTGGATCCAAGAGGACTTGAACCTCTGACCTCTACAATGTCAATGTAGCGCTCTAGCCAACTGAGCTATGGATCCAACGAAACGTATCGTATCAAATTTTCGTGAGAAGATCAAACCGTTTCAGAAAGTGTGGTTATTTTTTCTTTTTCATGGAAGCACACAGTGAATTGTTCAAAAAATCCAGCTCTTCCCAACAGATTTACGCTTGCAAAAAATTTGTAGGAAAATACGATGGGAATAATAAGTGATTTTCCGCCAATGGCAATCGGTAACCGGTGGATATATCCTTTCACTCTCCCTCCTACCCCATCAAGATCAATTGGTCTGCCTGTCTGTATTTTGATTTTCAGTGTATCTGCAATATCTTTTCTCAATAATGAAATACTCGCTCCGGAATCAAGTATTGCAGAAGATTCTACAAACAGTTTATTTGCGTAGACCGTTAGTCTCAGCTGGGGTAGCAACTCCCCATCATCAGATTTTTCATAGGGGAATTTCAGCGTATTCACAAAACATAGGGCCCTTCGTCTTTGCGGGGTACCTTAAATGCATACGCAGTAATTTTTTTCTCTTCACCTTTTTTCCCGCTCACATATGGCGCGATATCTTGAAGGGTTTTTCCATGTGCAACAACCCGTTGGGTTTTCTGATCGAGTGCTACCCATTTTCCTGCATATTTTTGGAGTTTTTTTATGGAAAGATAGGGAAATGTTATGGTCATATAGTGTTACTTATATAGCAATGTCTTGGTAAAGTCAATCGCGTTTGATACAATACGTTCATGAAGAAAGCAAGACTGGTTATCGGTATTCAGGGAGGCCGCGGGAGTTTCAACGAAGAAGCAGTACGGTATTACTTAGCAAAGAGTGCTATTACCAACGCTGCGATTAAGTATTTGTTTACTACCGAGCGGGTCCTGTCTGAGCTTGAAAAAGGTACTATCGACCGCGGGCAGTTTGCCATCCACAATTCAACGGGTGGCATTGTCTGGGAATCAATTCAGGCCATGGGAAAGCACCGATTTACCGTGCTTCATGAGTTTGCCATAAAAATTGCTCACGCGGTCATGATCCGGCCAGACGTGCGATTTGAGGAAATCGACACCATTATGACGCATCCGCAGGTGCTTGCACAGTGCCGGATGAATCTGGCACATAAATATCCCAATTTGAAACTCACAAGCGGTGAAGGAGATCTTATCGATCACGCAGTGGTAGCAGAATATCTTTCAAAGAAGAAATTATCCAAGAATATAGCAGTAATGGGCAGCAAAGTCCTGGCAGATATCTACGATTTAAAAATTGTCGAAGATAATCTCCAGGACCTTGCCGAAAACTACACGAGTTTCTTATGGGTGAAGAAATAGTGTCAAGTATCACGTGTCAGGCGTCAAGTTTCAATCTGCAACTAGAATAGTAAGACTGTCCTCGAGAGGCAGGCAGCGAGGACAGTCCTAGTAATATATTTTATGCAATAGTATAGTTAAGGAGCGAGTCATTATTTACCTACTCCATTTGTGTGTACGGTTCCATTCTGTGAACCATTAGGTTTAACTATTTTTGCCTCAGTAAGTGCTTGTAGTGTTCCATTTATATCCCCAGCCTCGCTTAACAATGCTACTAATTGCAACATGCGTTCTGCTTCTGATAATTCGGGCGCTGTTTTGATGAGAGCCTCTGTAACCGTACCCGGGTCATGTTTCGGCATTCTCAATCCGCGATCCCAAAGCATTATTTCTGGTGCTGCCATATTTTTCACCCCCTTTCATAAAAAAACCCTCCGGTTGGAGGGGTTGTTCGTACAAACTTTTTGGTTTTCTTTTTTACCTATGCTTTTGCATACGAATGAACCGCCTCCACATGTTGGGAGGTAAAGTAAAAAAAGAAAAACCAATAGGCGTTTTTAAGAATGTTCATATAATGATACAAGTTGATGTTTGTTCTTACTTTATACTATATGGTATTACTTGTCAAGACGGGTTTTCCCAAAACGACTTTTGGCAAACCATGCAGTTCTCTGTTTCTGAATGTTTGAAAAGTATGATTTGAGTTTCTGGGTATCCCCTTCTTCTATAAGTTTCTTAAGTATCTTAAGCTGCTTATCAAATCGTTCTAACGACCCAAGCACATTTTTCCTGTTATGCATACAAAATGCAGTGGTTAGCTCCGGATCGCTTCCTGCCAGGCGCGTCGTATCACGAAAGCCCATTGCTGCAAGTTTTTCAGCGCGTTCCCAATTTCCTGCATCTGTGGCACTTTGCATAAGAATAGTTGCAATAAGAGCCGGGACATGCGAAATCTCAGCAACTACTGCATCGTGCAAAGAGGCGTTCATAATGACCGTATTGACGTCTAGCTGTTTCAGAAACGATTGCAATGTTTTTAGTTTATTCCCAAGAGTTTTTGGCGTGGGTGTCAGCACCCACGTACAATGTTCAAAAATATCAGCAGATGCATTGGGCAATCCTCTTGTCTCCTTCCCGGTCATCGGATGTCCGCCGATAAAGTTGGGAATATCCCTGAGCGCATCAACAATGGAACCCTTTACACTCCCTATGTCCGTTATAACCGAATCAGGCTGTGTAAACGGTATAATCTTCTTTACCGTTTGAACTATCTGATCAATTGGCGTTGCGATAATAATAAGATCGGCATATCGCACTGCTTCTTCGATAGAATTTGCTGCATTATCAATTGCCTTTAGCCCAACAGCATCGTCTCTGGTATCTTTTTTTCTACTATATCCAACAATTGGTATCGACGGCCGTTTTTTCTTGAGCCACAACCCTATCGACCCGCCCATGAGTCCAAGTCCAATTATTGTCACCCGTTGCATACGGGCTAAGTCTATCAGAGAGTGTATCGTATTACAAGGATCCTTCGCCATCTAGCGTTCCCTGTTCTATAGTGCAGGGTATTGATGGACCTGCTGGTTGTTGAGTTCTTTCCCAACTATGATCTGCTCCCCATTCAGCAGCTACGCATGCATCTGGAGAAAGTCCTCCATTTATCAGTGTTCCTGCTTCAGTATTTGTTATATCAATCGGTGTTCCATTTTCTGGTTTTGCCATATAACTCACCTCCTTCTCCGCAAAAAAACCTCCCGTTTGGGAGGCTGGTTTTCTTCTAGTTCTTTTGGTTATTTATGCACTAAACCTGCCTCCCGATGATGGAGAGGTAAAGAAATAGAAATTGCAAAGAACATTTATTAACATTTCTTCAATTGTATAGTTAGGATAACGTATTGTCAATTGCAAGAATAAAGCGTTTGAGTATTTGATAATACTCTCCCAGACTTTTTATGCTTACCCATTCATCGTCGGTATGATGACCAGCGCCAACCGGCCCAAACTCTACACCCGGTACACCAACTGCAGAAAAATGACGCAAGTCAGATGCTCCCATGGCTCTGGTTAATTGCGGTTGTTTTCGGGTTACGCTCATCACTTCTCTTTGCAGTTTCTGAATAAAGGGATGTGATTTATCGGTCATATGCGGCGGCTCGTTTTCAATGAGTTCAATTGTCGCGCTCTTCGGAATTATTTTCTCCAAATGCTTCATAACTGAGGCCGCATCTTCCGGAACATAACGAATATCGAGAGATACGATGCAAGTATTAGGTATTTTATTCATTGTTTCGTTCTCTGTTTCAATACGTGCGATATTTACCGTAGTTTCCCAAACCTCTGTGTCGGGAATCGGATATAGTTTGTAGAGTTTCGTCATAAATTCGTTTGCCTGGGCAATTGCGTTATCCCCTTTCCACGGGTAGGCACCGTGGGCTGATTTCCCTTTAAAGTGAATTTTTGCCCAGATAATTCCTTTCGCTTGGTATTTAATGTTGAAATCAGTCGGCTCTCCGGAAATGACAAAATCTGCCCGTATTCCCTTCTCTACCTGATGTTTCGTCCCGTGAAATCCTCCCGTTTCTTCATCAGTTACCAGCTGCAATCCAAGCGGATATGAGACTTGATGAGCAAGATCATTAAATACCTGGATCATGACAGCGGCTGCGCCTTTCATGTCATATACTCCGCGGCCAATGAGTTTGTTACCGATTACTTTTGATTTAAACTGATCAGATTTGCCTGAAACAATATCTAAATGTGCATTGAGAATCACTCTGTATTTTTTAGCAAGTTTCAAATTTGAAACAATTACACTCGGAATGTTTTTTTGGCTGTAATTCTGGATAGAATAGTTTTTCAGTAATTCTACTGATTTCCGAAGAACTGTATTGAGGGCGAGGGTATTTGTTGGTACAGATGGTACCGAAATCAATGTTTGGGTTAATTGAATAATGTTAGTATTCATATAGCCAATAGCATACCATTACTCATTCATGAAACGTAGCGTGTGCAGATAATGTTGCTTATTTCTTCTCATACAGTCATGAAATAATAACTTTGTCAACCGTGTATTTTTCAATCTTCTTTTCATCTATCTCATATCCAAGTCCTGGTTTTGTTGGCACGATTATGAATCCCTTTTTATCCACTTTGAAACTATCTTTAACCAGATCATCTTTATAGAAAAAGTTTACCGGTGACATATCTGCCGGATATTTGAAATTTGGCAGAGACGAAACCGCTATATTATAGGCACGTCCAATCCCCGTTTCCAGCATGCCACCACACCAGACAGCAAAGTTGTTTTTTGCCATAATATCATGAATTTGTTTGCTCTGATAGAGTCCTCCGACGCGACCTGGTTTTATATTGATTATTTTGCAAGATTTCAAGTAGATTGCGCGACGGGCGTCCTCGACAGAAAGTATGCTTTCATCTAAACAAATAGATGTTTTGATTTTCCTCTGTAAGATTGAATGATCAACGATATCGTCATCAGCAAGCGGTTGTTCTATCATGGTAAGGTTATACTGATCAAGTTTCTTAAACAATCTGATGTTATCCAGCGTGTAGGCAGAATTTGCGTCTACCATCAGTTTTATATCACCAAATTTTTCTCGTATTGCTTCAACAAGTTGAATATCCCAATCCGGTTTTATTTTGATTTTCATGCGTTGAAATCCTTGGCTCAGTCGCAGCTCAACTTCCGCAAGAGTTTCTTCTACGGAATCTTTTATGCCGATACTTTCACCCACACCTATTTTTTCCCGTGTTCCACCCAGAAACCTTGAGACAGATTTATTTTCTTTTAAAG
>JACQMD010000102.1 GCA_016203755.1 Candidatus Roizmanbacteria bacterium | reverse complement strand
TGGTTTTTTGCTTTCTTTTTTATCTTGTTGACCGCGGGCGGATTCAATCGTATCTATTTGAATTATGCGCATGATTATTATGATTACGGGGGAGGTGCAAAAATCAGCGGAAAAGTGGATGCGATCGATTTTGTTTATGAAGATGCAAAAAATGTTCCGTTTAACGTCCTTGTGTTTATGCCGCCTATTTATACCTATCCCTATGAGTATCTCTTTGCCTGGCATGGGAAGAATAGATACGGGTACGTCCCCGGAAATGAGAAAGAAGGAACGTTTTATCTTATTATGGAGCCGGACCCGCAAAAGCCCTGGTCTTATAAAGGCTGGCAGGAAACGGTAATAAAAAGTGGAGAAGTAGTATGGATGAAGACATTACCCAGCGGAACGATTGTTGAAAAAAGAATTGCGCCACTCACACAAGATTAAGCATGGTGACTTTACTATCTTTTGAATTCCGGCTCTTTGCACTCGTTTTTCTCGTCGCCTGTTTTTTTTCCTGGTATATCCCGGGTAGAGTAGCTCTTCGTCTGCTCTTGATTAGAGATACAGATGGAATTGTTGGATATCTTATATCGATGGTTTTAGGACTGGTGTTATGGGGAATGCAGGGATACGTTCTGGGATATCTGAAACTGCGGTTTCTCACCTATATTTATCTGGTCCTTGCAACGGCGTTGTGGATTCCTTACCGGTCTTCGTTTGTACTTTGGTTTCAAAACACCTTCCGATGGATAAAACAACATACTACAGCTTTTCTCTTGATTGTATTCGGATCTATCATGCAGTTGATTTTTGTGGCGGGATCGGGACTTACGTATGATGATGGTATACGATTCTACGGGATCAATGGGCATGATGGAATAATGCACGTCGCGTTTATCAGAAGTCTTATGGAATCAATTCCCCCGGTCCAACCGGGGGCATATGATCTTTTTATCACCAACTATCACTATTGGTCAAATCTGGTTTTGGCTGAAACTGCTCGAATCTGGCATATTCCGATTCTACCCTTATTTTTTCAGTATTCACCTTTTGTTGTTGCGCTATTAAGCGGAATTGCTGTTTATGCGTTAATAGTATCATGGGGCGGGTCAAATAGAGTTGCCATGCTGGCGCTATTTTTTTTCTATTTCGGCGGGGATGTTACCTATCTTATTACGCTTCTTATGCATCGTAACTGGGGAAGTCATGTCCCACTGGTTGATAATGGAGTAACTCAGCTTCTTAACATGCCGCAGGCAATGGCCGAACTTATTCTTATCACCGGACTTATCAGTCTCCATCGATTTATCAAAACTAACTATACTCGTTGGATTGTCGTGACAGTTCTGTTATTGAGCGTGCTTATCGGATTTAAAGTCTATTACGGTATATATGTTATTTTCGGATTTGGTTTTCTTGTATTTGTCAGATTGATGATGTCCTGTTTGTCGTGTAGCAAAGAATCGGTAATAAGAACTTTGTCTATTCTTATTCATAAAGAACAAGGTATGTTATACGGATTTGTCCTGTTGGTTATCATTAGCTTGTTTATATACATTCCCGTCAATAGTAATGCCGGCGGGTTGTTTTATGCACCACTTGAGTGGCCGAAACTGTTCCTAGGACCTGGTGCCATTGACTGGCAGGACTGGTGGCTTCGCAGGCAGGTGTATGAGGCAGCATCAAACATTCGAAATCTCTTCATACTCGATGCGGTCGCGGTTGGTATTGCACTGCTTGCAATACATGGAACGAGATTGATTGGATTTTTCGGATTTTTCCCTGTATGGCGTCGAGCAGGATGGCAAATAAATGCGTTTCTTATGTCAGGAGTGATTCTGTTTCATCTCTTGGGATTATTTACTCTTCAAAGTTCAGGCGGATATGTAGTGTATTATTTTTTTGTTGTCGCAACAGGTATACTTGGAATATATGTTGCCTTCGCACTCGATTCAATCGCCTCCTTCCGACCGCCGATCGGACGAATCCTGCTTGTGCTACTACTTATTCTTACCATTCCCCGAGCGATAATTGAAACAGGAGTCGTAATAAGACAATATATACGTGAGGAACAGTTTAATCTCATCACCAAAGATGCGTTGGATGCTTTTTCCTTTCTGAAATACCATACACCCCCGGGATCAATCGTACAGTCACATCGTGGTAATGAAATAGATAGTAGAACACCGCTTGTTTATTTATTTACCGGTAGACATGGATACTTAACAGGCACCCTTATTCTAGAAGTTCACCATCAGCCTATAGAACAGAGGAAAAAGGCATTGCAACAACTATTTCTTAATGACGATTCTTTGGCATTTGCCAGGTCAATGTATGAGAAAAATATCTCATATATCTATTTAGAAAAAAAACCTTCGTCACAAATTAATTTTGAACCAGATAGACAACATATTCTGCCCGTCTATGAAAATGACGAGGTGATGATTCTTACTTTTGGAAGCGTGCTTCCCGAATGCACACAGCGTTACATTGTGCAATGATAGTATGAGGAACGTACGCAAATGATTATGAGTAGAACAAAACGACCAGTAGTATCTCCATGGTTAATTCTTCTATTGTTTGTAGGAATAGTCCCCCTCATTCCACTTCTTACTCCCGGCATGTTTGTGGCTCATGATGCGCAAGATCATGTGGCCAGGATTGCAAATTTTTATCAAAACATAAAAGAAGGAGTGTTGATTCCCCGCTGGGCTGGCAATCTCAATTGGGGGTATGGTCATCCCATCCTTATGTTTCTCTACCCCATGTCTTCATATGTGGCAACACTGTTTATCTTTCTTGGATTTTCCCTTGTTGACAGTACAAAGATTGTTTTTGCCTTTGGATTTATTGTCAGTGGATTGACGATGTACAGGTGGATTCGCGAATTGTGGGGAGAACAAGCGGGATTTGCTGCCGGATTGGTATATATGTTTGCTCCTTACCGATTTGTCGATCTGTATGTTCGGGGAGCAATTGGAGAAAATTTCTTTTTCATATTTCCACCGCTTGTTTGTTTTTTTCTCACAAAATTATCCAAACGCCTTCATGGGAAGTTTATAGCGGGCGGTTGCCTCGCAATTGCCGGCATGATTCTGTCTCATAATGCACTTACTCTCATGTTTTTGCCCATTATTATTGGTTACTCACTCATACTTTCCATGCACCAAAGATTACGAG
>JACQMD010000087.1 GCA_016203755.1 Candidatus Roizmanbacteria bacterium | reverse complement strand
TGATTATTTTCAATCATGGCTATATTCCCCCATCCCAGTATCGGACAACTGAACGCTATATTGCATACGTTGATGGATTTGCCAGAAACGGGTATATCGTGTTTCGATCAGACTACCGCGGACATGGTGACTCGGAAGGAGAGGCAATAGGAGCATATGGATCAAATAATTACACAATTGATATTTTAAATGCAGTCGCTTCCATAAAACGTCATCCTGATGCGGATCCAAATAGAATCGGCATGTGGGGACACAGCATGGGCGGTCATATAACGCTACGAAATATGGTTGTAAATAAAGAGGTGAAAGCCGGAGTCATTTGGGCAGGAGTTGTCGCATCGTACCCGGATCTTATCAATAACTGGAGGAGACGAGGAAGCACTCCGCCACCCGGTATTCCGACTCGCGCCCGACGCTGGAGAGATGAGTTAACAAGCCGATATGGAACACCAGAACAAAATCCAGAATTTTGGAATTCCATTTCTTCCAACTCATATCTAGCAGATATTTCCGGACCGCTCCAACTTCATCACGGCACTGCCGATACTTCCGTTCCCGTAGCATTTTCTGAAATGTTAAAAACACAAATGGAATCAGCGGGAAAAACAGTCGAACTCTACACGTATCCGGGAGATGATCACAATCTTACGACCAATTTCGGAACCGCCATGCGGCGGTCGATTGAATTCTTTAACCGCTATCTCAAGTGAGAATAGAGTGAGAACTCTGACGTAGGCTATTCAGTTGAAGTTTGCTATACTTCATCTATTCTTTTTACCAATCTCCCATGAAATTGCATAAACTTCCCTTCATCGGCCCCTTTATACAACACATGGATCAGGATGCACGTATTCATTCGTTTCCGCAAATTGCTCGTAACGCTGTACGACGGGTCCACGCCACCATTATCGTTAATGGGATGGATGTAACGGTCACTCGTGTTCTTACTCACAACGCAGCGGTGATTGTAGCCAATCACCCCCACGATGCTGATGTACTGGCTCTTATTTCGTGTCTGCCGGACCGGCCGGACGTCTATTTAATTGTCAATAATAGATTTGTCGGATTGTGTCAAAATCTTTCCAAATTCCTCATTCCGGTATATATTGAACATCATAAAGTTCCAAAAACAAATACCGCCTTTAAAAGATATCTCACACAAAAACCGTATTCCATGAGATCATTGACCCCGGAAGAGGAACACGCAAAAAACAAGGAAAGTATTCATCGTGCCTCTAACCGGCTTCGTAACGGAGGTGTTATCGTTATCTTCCCCGGACGACGGAGCATCGACGGCCACTGGTTTTCCGGGGTAGGACATATGGTGCGAACTGCCGGAAGGCATGGTCATATTTATTGTATGCAGGCACACATACAGGGCACGTCAAACCTGGATTATCTTCGGTTCATCCCGTTGATAAATCGTCTTATCCCGCCTCTTACGGTTACCTTTGCGAAACCCGTACAGGTTACGAAGATGTGGGATGACAATCCTAAAACGATAACAAAAAAACTCGAGGATCGCTACAGGCGCTGGGTAAGCAATCTCAATACACGTTGATACTGGCTGCTCTGAGATAAAGCACGTATCTGATATAATCACTCTACTTCACATTGTTATGGCACCAACCATTCTTATCATTGAAGATGAAAAACCGCTGTTGGAGTTTTTACAGGGATTTCTCCAGGAAGAGGGGTATATTGTGGAGACAGTCACCGATGGGGGAAACGGACTCAATAGTATTTCACGGAGAAAACCTGATCTCGTGCTCCTTGACCTGGGATTGCCCGACGTCAATGGGGAAACAGTGCTTGAAACCATAAAAAAAGACTACCCGCAACTCCGTGTCATAATTCTTACTGCCAAAGCCGGTGCTGAAAATATCATCAAAGGACTCAATCTGGGCGCGGACGATTATCTTGAAAAGCCATTTGACGCCGAAATATTGCTTGCCCGCATTAAAGCCCGCCTTCGAAGAACGACTGAAAGCGAGCAGGAAGTACGGATACGGGATTTAGTGATAAATCTACAAACCCGTGAAGTGTGGAGAAATAAAAATACGGTCGTGCTTACCAAAACTGAATTTGATCTGTTGTGGTATTTGATAAAAAATCGCAACCGGGTACTGACTCGCGATATGATTCTTAATCACGTCTGGGGATATACAACAGATGTTGAAAGTCGCGTGGTTGATGTCTATATAGGATACCTGCGGAAAAAAATAGATTATGAAGCTCCGGTACCTCTTATCCAAAACAAGCGGGGAATAGGATACTTTATAAAAGATCCCATTGATACAGTATAGTTATTCGATGGGTGCGGTGAAAAAGAATGACTGCAACTCGGTAAGCATATTTTTCTTCGGAACGTTCCCACGAGGAGAAGTTGGTATATTCGGTTGAGGCAGAGCGTTTTGCTCTTTATCTGCTATAGTAATTAATTGATCCAGTGAAAAGGGCTTTTCTATGAATTGAATCCTCAGCTGCGCTGCAGCAGTTCGAATATGCGAGTACGCTGACATTAAAATAGGAGTGGCTGCAATGTGTGTTGGATTTCGTGCTCTGATTTCTTTGATTATCTCCAAACCGCTTTTTTCCGCCAAATAATAATCAACGACTATGATAGTAGGATGGAATTCTTGTACTGCGTTGACAACATCTTCTGTCAGAGTAGTCCCCACTACCGTTTCTCCACGCTCTTGCAAACCCTCCACGAGACTATCCAATATCGCTTGGTCATCTTCGATAATGAACCAGGAGCGGCGGGAGAATTCTTTCGGAGTATCCCGGGAATGTATCTCCTGTTTGCTGGTTGTTTTTGTTAAATACCTCCGTGGTTGTTTCCCCAATAATGCAACACTCAGATATGATTCCAGATGTCTTCGTGATTTTTTCTGTATTCTTTGAAAAGGCGATGTATATACCATAGTGCGTATGACTATAGCACTTTGTTGGTAATAAGACTGACAAAGATTACGTAAGAAATACGTAAGAACTTATAAATGACCGCACATGCGGATAAATATGCAGTATAATTTATTTATTAATACAACTCATTCCTATGAAATCTTTCCGATCATCGTTACGTCATAGTTATACCTTCCTCAGGAAGAATTTTCCGTCTCTGATCGGCTATTTCGGAAGCGTCGTGGTCATTGGTATTACACTTCTTATTGTTCCCTGGATTGGGGTACCATTCTTTGCCTACCTATCGCTCTTGATTGTGTTACTTTCGGCACTCTTTTTGGGTTTTTATGGAGGTCTCATTCCTTCATTGGTTGCAACGCTCTTTTTATTTGTGCTTACCGATCCTATTGGCCGGGAAGAAACCAGAATCGCTCTTCTGAGTATAATACCGTTTAGTATCTATGGAGTAGTACTCTGTATGCTCGGTGAATGGTACGGGTATTACCATCGAATACTCGCCCGATCAGAACAATACTATCGATCACTTGTGAATCACAGCATTCATCCTATCGTTCTCAAAGACCGCAGCGGTAAAATACTCTACGCCAGTAAGTCACTCCATAGACTTCTGCATACAAAACCTGAGGATATACTGGGTAAAGATATTGACCAATTTATCCATCCCGAAGACCAACAACAACATACGCAATTTTATCAACAGGCATTTCAAACACTCGAGCGACCTATGAAAATAGAGATGCGTATGAAACGAAAAGACGGTTCATGGGTCTGGATGCAGAATGACGTTATGAACCAACTGCATCATCCTCATATACAGGCGGTCATTTCAAGTTTTCAAGATATCTCGAAACAAAAACAACTCGATACACAACAGGCAGAAATTCTTGAGCGCGAAAAGAAAGCCCGGGCCATTGCCGAAAAAGCAGTGCGTGACCGCGATGAATTTCTCTCAATTGCCTCCCACGAGCTCAAAACTCCCTTAAGCACGATTGTATTACAACTCCAGGCAACACTCCGTCGTATACTCACCCAATCACTTGCGAGTTTTTCAGGAGAAAAACTGGTCAAGAGTCTGACGATAGCTGAAGAACAGAGTCATCGGCTGACCACCTTAATTCGCGATCTTCTCAATTTCTCACTGATTACTACGGGGCGAATAGATCTAACATATGAACCGGGGGATTTAAGTGAAATAATCCGTGCGCTCGTGCAACGATTCGAAGAACAGGCAACATCGGTCGGAGCATACCTGCGATTTCAAACGACTGGTTCAATTGTCGGGCAGTGGGATACCATTCGTCTTGAGCAATGCATCTCTAATTTACTGACCAACGCGCTCAAGTACGGGAAACACAAACCTATCGATATACTTGTCTATACGTACAATCAGTATGCTTGTATTGCCGTTAAAGACTATGGAATTGGCATCCCTGCAGATATTCAGTCAATTATCTTTGAACCATTCCGGAGAGGAAAGAATGGAAAAGATATAAAGGGACTTGGAGTAGGTCTTTTTATTGCCAGACAAATAGCTCTTGCCCACGGCGGAACCATTTCAGTACTCAGTGAAACCGGAAAAGGGACGACATTCACGGTGTATCTTCCCCTTGCTCAGGCGAGTCAACTTTCAAAAGAAACACCTTAAGCATTTCTTCAGATTCAGGCGGTATAGTACAACCATTCTCAAAAGACAGGAGGTGAAAAAACTATGAACAAAAATATCCTTATTCCGGCGGCTGCCCTCCTCCTCTTCGGGGGAGCCGCACTCGTAACGAGCAATGCATTTGCGCAAAATGCCACTGTGAATACGTATCCAACGATAGTTCAAAAACTCGTTGACCGTTTCGGACTCAATGCGGAGGAAGTACAACAAGTATTTGATGAAGAACGCGATGAACATCATGCAAAAATGCAGGAAATGATGGAATCGCGGCTAACTGAAGCCGTAACCAATGGAGAACTCACGGAGGAACAAAAACAGCTCATTCTGCAAAAACAGGAAGAGATGCAAACTGAACGCGAACAGAATCGTGAAGTGTTTCAAAACATGACAGATGAAGAGCGTCGTACTGCGATGGAGGAAAAGCATGACGAACTTGAGGCGTGGGCTAAGTCAAATGGAATTGATCTGCAATATCTCATGTTTCAGATGAAGGCTGGTGGATTCGGCATGCATCACGGATGGATGCATGAATAAATCTCTTAGCAATGCCTTAACTCAAACAACTCTCGACTCCCATCGGGAGTTGTTTATTGTTTTAATTCTTCGATATCTTTCAAAATTTTCTTCTTGATCTTATCTGCTGTCTTAATAATCTCTTTTTCAATATCGACTATTGTTTTTTCTTTAATAAACTCAAGAAGTTTTGGATGGTGAGGATATTCGGACAATTTTTCAAGAAATGTTTCATGATGTTCACGCGGTAAATGGGTAAGAATAACATCGAGTACATGATGGTAAAGTGTTTCATCAATTGTTGCCAATAGCTGTTCCCGTTCCTCCTTTGTCATCTCATGCGCATCAAGAACGGCAGTAATTTCTTCGATGACAATTAAATGGTCATAAAATAATTTCGCCATGTTGTTTTCTATACGTTATACGTAATACATTATACTTTATACTATTGATTGTACCCAATTGGTCCCAGTGGTATTTTATCCTCCGGATCATCAATAAAGAGTATAAACACTTTCCCTCGCTGTCTCCCGTCTTGTAAGTTTAAATATCCCATGACTTCAGGAGAGGCGCCAAATTGTTTTCCCGTCCAGTTGGCGGGGCCTGCATCTGCAATACACGCCACCATTACCTTGCCATTCACTGGATTTATTACAAGAACTTTGCGATATTTATACCAGTCCCGAAGTTCCTTAAACCGCCTATTCCATTCAGGTATATAGAGTGTCTGGACTGCAACATAATACTTTTCTTTTTGAATAAGATCGGAAGTTATGGCTTTCTGGGAAGGAGCAAAATATCCCCATGCTCCCCTGCCCGGCGTAATACCTGCTTCAATAAATTCATTGTGCAGCGCCGCCCGGTCTCCGGGATAACGGGGAAGGTGCTGTTCTGCTCCAATAAACCCATAGGCGTGGTTTAAACGATTTCCGTGAAGTACTGACGTAGCTTTGATATTCCAATATTTTTGTATAAGTCCGGCAATTCGCTCTTCTTCTCCTGCATATAATTGAGATGGGTTTTCAGGAAGCACTGATTGCAATTCATGAGAAAACAGTTCCTGCCGCTCCTTAAGCGGAAGCTCGGATATATGAGTAATGTCGGGCGCTGGCAACTTTTGCATAGCCGGAGATGCCAACATGAGTCCTCCCGCAACAACTCCCGATGCTAGAAGCTTGGTAGCATGTTCACGCAATTTTCCAATCGATATGCCCTTTTTCGTGAGGTGTGCTACCGCATGGGGATGCCGCGTATGAAAACGTCTCTTTGCATGTGCTGCATGGCGAATCAGACGTTTGTGGAATAGTTTTATATCTATTGATGATTGTTTCCGGTATACCATACGACTATTTGTACATTTCCTTTAAGATCGCATCTGCTTCATAGTAATCATCGTAGATATGTACATCGGAGTGATTATATACACTCTCATATCGACTATCGGTAACGAGTGGAATAAAGACAAAATTGTTACGCATGCCCTCGGTGGGAATATAATGCTGTTTTATGACTTCAAGTGATAATATTGGATTAACACGTATTGGTAACGATTCATTTTGATCAGATATCCTGGTAGGTTTAAAAAACATATAGCCACCTCTGCATGA
>JACQMD010000085.1 GCA_016203755.1 Candidatus Roizmanbacteria bacterium | reverse complement strand
CTTATGGCCAAAATGACATCCAGCCTCAAGTAGTGTTTTTAGATCAACTGGTTTCATAATATCTTCTTTACCCTCCGAATCGGAGGGTCTACCGCCATCTGCTTGTCCCCGCTAACTGGCGGGGCAGAAGATTATATGCAGATGTGAGTAATAAAGTGTAACTATATCATACACATACCAAAAAGACAAGCCCACGGGTTGACGGTATTCTAACTGTTTAGACAACGACAAAGGTACTTCTACTTCGTCTTTCCGGTCAGTTTGTAATAAATCGTCGGACCGGTAATGATAAGAACAATTAAAAGGATAAGTAACATCCCTACTATTAAAACGTCATTATTTGGAGCTGAGTCCTTATGCTTATTCAGAACAAATAGTAATATCGGAAATCCTTTCATATTTTTGATTTATGAATATCATTAAAAAGCACAAAATTGTAGTCGCATTGCCTGAGAAAGCGATGCGTATGCAGGGACAAGCCCGGGAACTACAAACTTTTATACTTTTCAATGAAGCGTTAAGGAACAGGGAATTTTTGAGTAAGTTTTTTTACCTCTGCACCAATACGAAGCAGTTTTTTGTTATTAACCAGTTTTTTCTCCGTTTCTCTTATAAATATTCTTCTCTCTTTAGGATTTGTTGGTAACTTAAATTCACTCACTTCATCTATAACTTCATAGATCCACCGCGCTATCTGTTTCATTTCTTTTTCTTTCATACCTCTTGTCGTAATTGCAGGAGTTCCTAACCGTAATCCTGAAGGGTACATGGGAGAAGCAGAATCATAGGGAACCGTATTAAAGTTGACAATAATATTGGCAACTTCCAAAGCTTTTGCCGGAATCACACCTGATATTCCTTGTTTTCGTAAATCTATAAGAATCAAGTGTTTGTCAGTTCCACCGGAGACAAGATCATAACCGTAACGCGTTAATTCTTTGGCAAGTACTTGCGCATTCTTCACTACTTGTTTTGTATACGTTTTAAACGAAGGCTTCAGCACTTCTCCGAGAGCTACCGTAATGCCGGCAATTGTGTGATTATGCGGTCCTCCTTGAAGTCCGGGAAAAACTGATTTGTTTATGGTTTCAATGAGATCTTTTCGAGCAAAAATAATGGCTCCACGAGGACCACGGAGCGTTTTATGAGTGGTCATCGTAACAACGTGGGCGTAAGGAAATGGCGACGTGTTTGCGCCGCCGGCAACCAAACCCGCTTCATGGGCGATATCGGCAAGGTAATACGCGCCCACTTTCCGGGCAATTTCTCCCATACGTTTATGATTGATCTCCCGCGGATAGGCCGTACCCCCTGCAATCAACATCTTTGGTTTGTATCTCTTTGCCTGCTGTTCAACCTGGTCGTAATCGAATACTTTTGTCTTCGGATCCACGTGATAGTATTCAATCTGAAATACTTTTGATGTAAAGGTGATTTTTTTATCCTTAAACATCCACCCGTGAGACAAATGTCCGCCGTCGGGTAAATACATGGCCATGATTTTTTCTCCCGGCTCGAGAAGTCCGGTTAAAACGGCAACATTTGCCGGCGTTCCGGATAATGCTTGTACATTGACTCCCCATTCTTCGGGATCCAGACGAAACGCTTTCATTGCGCGGTCTTTGCACAATTGTTCAACTTCATCGATGTATTTGTTTCCCTGATAATACCGCTTCTTCACTTGTCCTTCAGAGTATTTATTCATGAGGACTGATCCAACCGCTTCCCTGACCGCAGCTGATGCATAATTTTCTGAGGGGATCATCTGGAGTTGGATGGATTGACGCAGAGACTCGGATTGAATGATTTCGAAAATTCGGGGATCTGAATTTTTAAGTTGTCTCATGATGGTATTGTAACAGAATTACTGTTGATTATTATAAAGAATATACGGACGTCCTTCATGTTGAGCCGCAGGAGTTTGCCGTTCAAAGCGAACTATCTCTTGAAAACTCTCGATATCATGACCGCCGACATTGGCGATGCCTGATTGCAAACCGTTATGTAAATCAAATAATACTTTTTCTGTACTCCCTGGACCCAGATAGGGTACAAGCGTTTGAACTCCTTGAGGAGTTCTTCGTTTTATAGTTTTGTTTCCAGCTTTTGCGAGTTCTTGTGAAGCTCGTTCGGATGCCATACCATATGCTTCCTTCACATGTCTTCCCTGTTTTTCATCATAATACGGAACGCCAGGACTCATGTCGGTAGGAATGAGTTTTCCGCCAACCATAATAAATTCTCCTCCTGCTGCCGCTGCCTTTGCCCAATCACCACCCTGCTGAATACTTCCATCTGCAATTACTTTTTTTCCATAAAAGGATGCCATTGCTGCACATTCGATCACTGCGCGGAATTGACCTCTCCCCGTTCCAGTCACCAGTCGTGTTGTACACAAAGAACCATCGCTATAGCCGACTTTCACTACGTCAGCGCCTGCAACGAGTAAATCCCGAGTTGATTCTGGCGTGGCAACATTTCCCACGATAATTGGAGGTAAATTGGGTATACGCGCTATCTGTTCGATCACTTTATATGCCTGTGGACAATCCCCGTGTAAAATGTCTATGATTATGCCATCGACTTCTGCTTCTGTCAGTGCTTTTGCTCTTTCTACTACATCTTCTCCAACCCCGATAGATGCAAGTACTTGCAATCGGCCTTTCCGGTCTTTTGTCGCATTCGGGTGTTTCCGTAATTCCCTAATATCTCGCATGGTAATAACACCACCAAAATTTCCCTCGCTATCGGTCAGCACAAGCTTTTCAATACGATTTTCATACATTAAATTAAGCGCTTTTTCTTGAGATATGTCTGGCGGCGCGGTAATAAAATCAGATCGTGGAGTCATAATTCCTTCTCCGCTAACCGGTGTATCTGCCGGTATAAGCTCGAGTACGTCTCGTTTCGTGATAAGACCAACAATATGACCGTCCGTTCGGACCATCACAATACCCCGTTCATGTTCTTCCATTTTTCGACGCGCTGTTGCAACAGTATCTTCAGGTGAAATCACCGGCGGTTGTTCAATCACATAACCGGCGTGACCTTTTACGTATGTAACCATAGCAACTTGATCTTCTATAGAAAGTGCACGATGGAGTGCTCCAATTGCTCCTTCTTCTGCCATAAAGATCGCCATTTTTGCTTCGGTTACCGTATTCATATTGGCAGAGATAGCAGGTTTATAACAGCGAATGCCGCGCGTTAATTTTGAAGTTGTATCAACCTGATTTGGCGAAGTAACAACTGATTTGCCTGGCAGCAGCACGATATCATTGTAGGAGAAAGTTTCAGGTAATAACGCGGTTCTGGAATCTCGTATGAATTCTATTCCTTTTGTGACGAATGTTGGTGTATGCGGAGATCGTTCCATATTATTACTCCTACTCCATAGTGGCAGGGGGTTTGGTCGTTATATCATACACTACTTCGTAAACTGCTTACTGGGTAATCCTTCTCCCAATCTCAAGTGCCCGTTTACGAAAGAAAGATTTGAGTTCTTTTAGAGTCAGGGGAACTAGCATTTTTGGTAATGTATCGAATTCATCGACTTTCAGAAAATCATCTGCGATCATAAGACGTTCATATTCCATCTTAAATTTCACTTCTACTCCATATAAAAGATCCCATATGGTAAATTCCTTTAGCAAAAAATACAAGTCAACAAAATCCTTGACCTGAGTTCTTTGGACAATAGTAGTAAGTTTGTTGGCACCAATGTCTCGAAGGCTATCAATCGTAAGATCGTTGGTTGGTTTTCCCTCCTCTATGCGTTTGTAGGGAAAGTGGTTAAAATCAACTTTCAGCCACCCTTTTGATCCGAAATCGAGTTGATATACCAGCATGTTCACCCCTTGAGGCTTTCGAACAGTGACTTTAAAATTGTACTTTTGAGCACAGAAGCTCATAAACTGTTGAACAGTCTCTTCAGAAAATGCAGATTCGCTAAAGAAGTCTAAATCTTCAGAAAGACGATGATGAAAATAGAAAATGCTCAGAGCCGTTCCGCCGGTAAAATAAAATCGTTCACGCAAATACTCGCTCTGTAAGAATTCAGTTACAATGATTTGTTGCAAGGGGTCAAAGGTTACTTTCCCCATATCAGAAGTTGAAACAGTTTTTTTCGACGTGGTGTCCAGTGAAGTTTATCCCAATTTTTTTTGACCTCAGCTAAATCTATCTTTTCGTACTTATCAACACCATAGTCAATCTGACGCTGGAGTATAATGCGTCTTCCTTCTTCGGTCTTGCGTAACTTTTTTATGTCGAAATCCCAGATAAATACCATATTTTTAGTTTATACCGTACAATACATTTTGTCTACTCCCATTCCATCGTGGCAGGTGGTTTGGTCGTTATATCATACACTACGCGAGAAACCCCGGGGACTTCGTTGACAATTCGTGTCGAGATTCTAGCGAGGATCTCATACGGTATTCTTACCCAATCAGCGGTCATACGATCTTTACTTGTTACAATACGCAAAGCTACTACCTCTCCATAAAATCTTCCGTCTCCTTTTACTCCTGTGCTGTTTGTGCCCGTCATGACAGACCAGCACTGAAATACTCTGTGGTACCAATTTGCTTTTTTAAGCTCTGCAACCACAATTGCATCAGCCTCTACCTGTTGTGCAAGTCGTGAAGGTGTGACTTCACCGACAATGCGCACCGCATGGCCTGGTCCGGGAAATGGCTGTTGATAGATAACATCTTTTGGAAGTTTGAGTTTCAAACCGATTTTTCGTACCTGGTCTGTATAATAATATCGAAGTGGTTCCAGAAGTTGCAATTTCATTTTTTCAGGAAGACCCCCTACATTATGATGACTCTTTATATGAGCAGACCGATCTTTTCCTTTCCCTTTTGCCTGAATGAAATCAGCATACGTAGTTCCCTGGAGTAAAAATTGTACATCCGGATATCTTTTGGCTTCCTTTTCAAACAATTCAATGTATAGTCGTCCAATTGTTTTCCGCTTTAATTCTGGGTCTGTGACACCAGCAAGTCGTGACAAGAATTCGCGTCGGGCATTGATAATAGTTACTTTCATTCCAAGTAAATCCGGAAAGTTGTTTTTAATCCGTTCTATTGTTCCTTCACGCATTAGCCCGCTGTCAATATAAATAGGAATAAACTGGTTGCCGATTGCACGAGCAACCAGAGCGCCCGCAACTGCAGAATCTGTTCCTCCTGAAAATGCTCCCATCACTCGTTTATCTCCGACTTTTTCTCGAATTTCATCTATCATAGCTTGAACATCTAACCGTTTTGGGTGAACGCCTATAGTACATATACGCGTAAGAAAGTTTTTGAGTATCGCTCGACCATGTTTGGTGTGGTACATTTCCGGATGGAATTGAACACCAAAAATATGTTTACTAGAATGTTTGGCTGCAGCGTATTGAACATGTCCTGTTGAGGCAATAGATTGAAAACCGATGGGCAAATCGTACACAGTTGTACCATGTGATTCGAATACACGCGTACTCTCTGGCAGACCATAAAATATATCAGAAAAATCTTGAATCTTTAGTGTTGTCGGTCCGTATTCTTTTTTTCCTTCCTTGACAGAACCATGTAAGAGGTAAGCGGTAAGTTGCCAGCCATAACAAATGCCCAAAATAGGAATTCCTAATTCATAAATTTTTTTGTCAATGGTCGGTGCTCCTTTTTCAAATACACTCGCCGGTCCGCCGGAGAAAATAATGCCCTTTGGATTTAATTTTTTGATCTGTTCAAGCGCATGTTCCGGTTCGACAATAGTAACTTTCACGCCTAAATCCCGGACGCGACGACCGATAAGGTGGGCAGTTTGAGACCCGAAATCGACAAGTAGTATCATAGCCATTAGGGTTTAGCCATTAGCCACTAGTTAATTTGCCCTATACCCTATTGGCTAGTGGCTAATCCCTAGGTATAGCTTTCTCCCGGATTTGTAATGAGAATATCGTGCGGGTGAGATTCTGTTAACGATGCTTGCGTAATTTTAATAAACCTCGCCTTTTTCCATAGTTCATCAATTGTTTTTGCGCCAATATAATACATGCCCGATTTAATACCTCCAACTGCCTGATCGACAATTGACTGAACCG
>JACQMD010000084.1 GCA_016203755.1 Candidatus Roizmanbacteria bacterium | reverse complement strand
TTCATTTCTTATGTAGAAGTCTCAATAATTCATCGGGCCTTAAAGCATATTCGAGCCCCACCTTTTCCTCAATCTTTCCTTCAGAAATAAGCCTTTTCAGATCAGCTTCCAGACTAAACATACCCGCTTCGCCAGACGTCTGGATAATATTATCAATAAGATGTGTCTTTGCATCCCGGATTGTACTTCGTACCGCGGGCGTCACTAATAAAAGTTCGCATGCCGGAACACGGGTTTGTATGGTAGAAGGTAAAAGTTTCTGACAAACAATCCCGGCAAGTACCATCGAAAGCTGTAAACGTACCTGCGGTTGCTGATGGGGTGGGAATACATCAATTATCCTATCTACCGTCTGTGATGCAGAATTGGTATGCAATGTGGAGAAAACCAAGTGACCGGTTTCGGCTATCGTCAGAGCCGCCGCAATCGTCTCATAATCCCTCATTTCTCCAATCAACACCACATCCGGATCTTCCCGCAGAACCGATCTTAAAGCTACTTCCCAAGAGTGTGTATCATTCCGAAGTTCTCTTTGAGAAATAATCGATTTCTCTTTTGGATAAACATATTCTACCGGATCCTCGATGGTAATAATATGCTCGGATCTAGATAGGTTAATTTCGTTAATAAGTGCGGCCAAAGTTGTCGATTTTCCCTCCCCGGTTGGACCGGTCAATAGTACAAATCCTTGTCGAAGTTTAGTAAATTGGTGGATAATTGAGGGTAAATTTAATTCTTCAATACTCCAAATCGTATCGGGAATATATCTGAATGCTGCAGACAAAACATTTTTTTGAAAGTAAGCATTCACCCGAAATCTATGTTGCCTCGGACTTTTAGAATCTTCAAAAAAACTAGAAAAATCGAGTTCGCGGTTGGCCAAAAGCATTTCTTTCTGTTCAGGAGTCAACAATTGAAAAATAAGCGCTTCACAAGCTTCAGGAGTTAAAAGGGGTAATGTCACAAGAACGTGCAGATTGCCATTCACCCTCAAAACGGGATTATAGTTAGGTATAAGATGTAGATCAGATGCCTTCCTTTGAACCGTTATATCTAAAAGTTCTCTTATTTCCATATTTTATGTCTGTGCGACTCTCAAAACTTCCTCAATTGTCGTAATTCCTTCAACAACCTTGAGATATCCATCCTGTTTCATCACTATCATCCCTTCAACAATTGCTTGCCTAACAATGTCAGCAGCCGACCTGTGCTCCAAAACCTGCCTTGCAATTGAATCGGTCACCGGCAAAACTTCATAAATTCCCACCCTTCCCAAATATCCGGTTTTGTTACACTCTGGACACCCTTTACCCTTATAAAGAGAAACATTTCCCTCCTTCTTCGGCATCAAATTTCCCAAAACAGCTTTTATATCATTGATTACTTCGGCAGTCGGTATATAAGACTCCTTACAATATGTGCAGATTCTCCGCACAATACGCTGCCCAACGACTGCATTTAGTACTGAAGCAATCAAAAATGGCTCTCCTCCCAGATCCAAAAGCCTCGGAATTGCAGTCGGTGCATCATTTGTATGCAAAGTCGAAAAAACCAGATGTCCAGTTAATGCCGCCTGGACAGCTAGAGAGGTCGTCTCGTTATCCCGAATCTCTCCTACCAAAATTATATTCGGGTCTTGCCGCAAAAAGGATCTCAGTCCCGAAGCAAACGTCAATCCAGCCACAGGATTGATTTGCACCTGATTGAGTCCGGGTATTTCATATTCCACCGGATCCTCCAAAGTCACAATATTGACATTATTAGTATTGAGTTTAGACAGAATCGAATATAAAGTCGTAGTCTTTCCCGACCCTGTTGGACCCGTAATCAAAATAATTCCATGAGGTTTTGAAATTGCAGTATCCAGATTTTTAAGTGCCATACCTCTAAGACCCAAATCTGAAAGGGTCGGTATCCCACCAGTCTTTTTTAAAAGCCTCATGACAATCTTTTCTCCATTTACTGTAGGCAGAGTTGAAACGCGCAGATCCACTTCTTCCATCCCAAATTTAAAATTAAACCTCCCATCTTGAGGCACCCTCCTTTCATCAATCTTCATTCCCGAAAGTATTTTTATCCTGGAGATAACGGCATCATGAACGCTTTTTGGTAAGGCTAACCTCTCATGAAGTATTCCATCAATTCTATATCGTACCCTCGTCCTTTCCTCTTGAGGTTCAATATGCACATCTGACGCCCGTCCCTTGACCGCAAATTCCAAAGTAGTTGATACGATTTTGGCAATCGGAGCCTCTTTAATAATATCGCCTATTTTTCCTGCATCTACGGTGCGAACATCGCTCTGTTTTGTTTCCTTCAAAGCTGCCGTTACTTCTGTTGCTAGATTTTGCGTGTATTGTTCCTCAATCGTTCTTTTTATTGCCTCTTCAGGCGCGAGGTACGCAAGTATTTTCTTACCCGACTTCTTTTCCAGAAATTCGATCACCCCCAAATCAAGAGGATCAACCATGGCTACGTAAAGAGCATCATTTTGTCTATCTATATCAAA
Organism: Candidatus Roizmanbacteria bacterium; assembly: GCA_016203755.1. Lineage (GTDB taxonomy): Bacteria > Patescibacteriota > Microgenomatia > 2-01-FULL-40-14 > JACQMD01. Next base: position 279 of record JACQMD010000084.1, on the reverse strand, counting down.
TGGAACAACCACATATCGTCTCGCAACCGGTTCGGGAACATGCTTCAAGACATCGGGTGAAATACCAAGCCCGCCAAGTTCTATAAAGGGAATATTTAGTATTTTTGCCTTGGCTTTCAATATGGTCAGTTCCGGAACCAACCTTTTTCTTAGAAGAATATGTTCCGCACTATCTCCGGAAGAGGTTATAAGATTTTTTACCTCGGTAGCATCTTCTTCTGAAATTGCATGATCGGCAACGAGGAGTTCAACAAGATTCTGGGCAGTCACCATATTCTT
>JACQMD010000089.1 GCA_016203755.1 Candidatus Roizmanbacteria bacterium | reverse complement strand
GGTTAGGATGGGGTATCGGGAAATTGTTATCGTGGATCGACAGGGACTGGAGGAAATTGCAGGAATATATTGAAATGGAACATGTTACCGTATTTTCTGTTGTGAAATTTCTCATGATATACTAGTTTGATGAAATCACCGGCAAAAACACCGCAACGTATTTTTTATTCACGGCTTATTGGCGGGATCACTGACGAGACTGTTCGTGAAGTAGTAAAAGACATTGATACCGCAAACACCGATAAAAAAATACACCGGATCGTTCTCACCGTCGCAAGTAATGGCGGTCAGCTGTATCCCGCGTTTGCGCTGTACGACCACATCAGAGCATCAAAAAAACCAGTCGACATTGTTGCTGCCGGATACTGCATGTCAGCAGCGGTTATGATTTTACAGGCAGGAAGAAAGAGATTGTCATATCCACACACCGTTTTTATGGTTCACCCTTCTGCATATAAGCTGGATGAGAGGAGGTCGTATCGTGAATTCATGATGATGGTTGATTCGTACAAGAAAGAACACGATTTATTTGTGGAGTTAACAATTGAAAGATCAGGGATGACGAAGATAGAATTTGAAAAAATCTACGAGCCCCGGAAATATCTCACTCCTGAGGAGGCAAAAAAGCTTGGAAAGCATGGACTCATCGACGAGATTGTCAAGCTATAGCAGAAATCCAGAGGGTTATTTTTCTCCCAATTTTTCCTTCGCCTCGTGATCTTCCGGATTGATTTTCTCCAAAATGTATCGTAGCCACCGTTGACTTTCCTCGCTATTTTTTTCCTCTTCATAGATAAGCGCGAGTGCCCAGGCTGCATCACGATAATTTGGTTTCAACTCCATTGTCTTGATAAGTGTCACGATTGCTTTGTCATTTTTCCCCAAGGCATTGTAAATGATTGCTGCATTGTATGAAATTTTTGCGTCGGTGGGGGCAAGTTGCTCCGCCATTTCTATACTCGTTTGAGCACTCGATAAAAATGACGGATCAAGTTGTGAAAGCGTATAGAAGAGTCGGGTTCGAGCTTTCCAGAAACTGACATTGTACGGTGAAGTTGCAATGGCAGTTGCCGATTCAGAGAGCGCTTCTTCGATAAAAGCTGCTGAGGTTGTTGCATCTTCCTGCTCGAATGCAGCAAGTGCGAGGGCAGCGTTGGTATTTGCGTTTTCGCTTCTAAAAAGCGGTTCTTCCGGAGTGAAGACAATTGCTTGTGATAGTTCCCGATGGGCCAGCTGGTAGCGGCTATCACGGGCATACGCATATCCTTTGGCAAAATGATAATCTGCAAACCACATTACTATAACGGTAAATAGAAAATAACAACCGACGATGCCAATGATAATCATCGTTATTATTTTTACTGCTGATGTCGAAGTGACCGAGGAATCGCTTTCCGGTTTTTTCTCTTGACGAAAGCAAAGAACGATCATTGCGGGAATCATGAAGAAAAGCAGGTTGGTCATAACTACTGAAAATCCAAAGAAATTGGTAATAAGAAGAGAAAACCATCCGGCAAACAAACCATTTGTCATGGTATGTTGTTTAAAATCGCTGGAAAAAGAAACGACACGACGACGGATAAACCATATACAGGTGGTAAGAATGATGAGAATATAACTACCTATACCGATCAGTCCGGTGGTTGCGGCAAAATTAAGATATTCATTATGTGCCTTATTGTAGAGAAAATCCCACTCAGAGGTGAGATTGTGTGCAGCAGGACGGAATCGATAATAGACCCAGGCAAATGTTTCGGGACCCCAACCCAACCAGGGACGCGCTTTCATAGCATCCCATGCGCCCTGCCAGACAATCTTTCGAATGTCTCCTGAGTCGGTAACGAGCACATCTGTTTCTTCCGGAATACTCACTTCCTCAGGTGTTTGCGTAACTGACGAAGAAGTTGTAGTTTGTCCCGTAACACGAAGAGTAGGAATGTGTGGAAACGGACTGCCAATAAGGATAGTAATGAGTAATAGCGGAATAGTTACACGAAAAAAAGGTTGAACAACTAAATTTTTCAATTGATCTCTTTTATCTTTTATATTCGGAATATATTTTTTTGCAGAAATGCTTTGCAATAGCCAGAACAATGTGTAACTTACCCAAAATGCGATAAACCCTGAACGGGATTTGGTGAAAAGAAGAGTAAGATACAACGAGCTTACTGAAACGAGTAATAACAATAAATTCCAGCGTTTTGCTATATACGAAGCAATAGTTGTCTTGTATAGGAATACGGAAATCGCACAATAACCAAGAATGAAAAGATATATACCATACATTGAACATGTTTGTTCCTGTAGTAGAAAACATATTCCATATGCGGCTTTTTCAGTAAGCTTTGTTGCAAACAACACGAGACTTATAAATCCTCCACCGGTAACTGCTATGATAAGGGGAGATTTCCTGTTCAGCAGTAAAAGACTTATCGAGACGGGTAATATAACAGCAAGATAAGCCGCCAGCCAGTTTGGTTGTCCAAGTGTAGAAAAGATCCGATTTTGTACATCCTGTACCCATATATGCGCATCGATGCCGAGGTGCTGAGCGATGCCGTAGACCGCAGTGATAATGCCACCGGCAATTATGACAGAGAAAATGCGCAGCATGAGGTGTCGGTTCGTATCTTCAGTACGGTAGAAATAGAGGAATAAATAGTACAACAAAAGATAACAAATGATAGAAATTAATCCGCCATTAAAGCGTCCATAATATCCCCAGATTGACGTGTGTTGGTCTATGGAATACATGGTTGCAAAAACTTGTGAGGCGAGAAAGAGAAAAAGGGGTATATCGAGCGGAGTAGGGAGCAGAAGCGGTCGTCCGCTGGTTACTTTCCTAAATACTCCTAATACGATGAGCATGATGGTGAGAGCGTATACAAAGAGCATTTTATTAAACTCAAAGAGTTCATAATTAAACGGAGTAAAAAGGAGCGGCGTGAGCAAAAAAAGTGCATACCAGGTCCATCTCGTGATCCGTTGTAAGAATGTGTCCATAGTTTTTTATGCTACCATACGATAGAGTTGAAAACAAGAATCCTTCTGTTTTAGCGATGTAACGGTGCAGTTGATATTTTTTTATATTAAAACAATATATTC
>JACQMD010000098.1 GCA_016203755.1 Candidatus Roizmanbacteria bacterium | reverse complement strand
GAATCTATGCAACGGGCGGGTATTAAGGAAGTTCTTATTACCAGTTCTCCCGATCATGCCGGACATTTTGCCAATTTATTGCGTGATGGTGAGGAGTTTGGTTTAAAACTTTATTTCGCAGTGCAGAAAAATCCAAAAGGAGGCATAGCCGATGCCATGTTACTTGCAGAAGAATTTTGTAATGACGAAAAGCTTCTGGTAATTTTAGGAGATAATATTTTTGGCTATGATCTTTCAAAATCAGTAGAACAACAAGAAGCAAAAGAGAAAGGAGCGAAAGTGTTTGGTGTTACTATGCCTACAGAATCGCGACAATACGGAGTGATTGAAATAGACAATAATGGTAAAGTTGTATCGATTGAGGAAAAACCCGAACATCCCAAATCCTCTATTGCTCAAACAGGCATATATATGTATGACGAACGGGTTTTTACCTTTATTAAGAGATTATCACCAGGAAAACGTGGAGAACTTGAAGTGACTGATCTTAATAATTTTTATGTGAAAGAGGGTACTATGGAATGTGAAATTATTGACTGGTGGATAGATGCCGGTACATCACACGATGAACTGCTTCGTGCCAATCAACTTGTTGCCGAAAAAGTAAAAAAAGGAGAACTTACTGATGCATCCGAGTATAAAGTGAGAGAATAATATGGGTAGTGTTACTGCTGTACAAACTGAACAAGCGAAAAAGGTCACCACGTATGACTTGGCTCGTGCAGAAAACGGATTCCTTATTGAGCTGTTCAAAGATGGAAATAAAACTACCGTGTATTTAAGTTGTGCTAAACTTGGAGCTTTCAAAGGTTATCATTATCATAAGGTTCGTGCTGCGCGCTATGTGTGTATTGCCGGTACGATGAAAATCATCCTTTACGTTGACGGGAAACGTGAAGAGCATGTGTTAACCTCCAATCCTCCGACCCGATTATTTATTCCTCCGCAAATACCCACTGGTCTTCAAAATATCGGAGCCGAAGACGGCTGGCTAATCAACTACCCTGATCCAGCGTACGATCCAGACTTGAAAGACGAACAGGTGGATTTTACGCAGGAAGAATTAGACAATGGCACGTGGAAAAATAAATTATGATTACGTGCACGTTTGAAGATAATGGGAAAGGAACCTTACGGCACGCAGTCATTACAGGAATAGTAATACAAGATGACAAGCTTTTACTTATCAAACGCGCAGAGAATCTCTTATACGAAGGTGGTAAATGGGCTTTACCCGGTGGGTTTCTTGATAGAGGAGAAACGTTTGAAGAAGGAGCAAGGCGCGAAATACTTGAGGAGTCTGGGTATCAAGTGTATAAGCTCACTTTATTCCTGATTAATTCGGGTCCAAATAGAGCAGGTGAAGACAGACAAAATGTTGATATTGTGTTTTTTGGTGAAGCGAAGAATAAAATTAAGAAACCGGATCATGAAGTGTCAGATGTGGGTTGGTATTTATTTGCCCATCTTCCCTCTCCTCAAGAAATTGCCTTTGACCATTTTATGATTATTACTCGATTCATGGAATATAGAAAGAAACAATTCAGAATACCAATTCTTATTTAACACATGAAACTTCTGATTACCGGCGGCGCCGGCTTTATCGGAGCGAATTTTATACTTTATTGGATGAACCATCATCCGGATGATAGTATTGTTAACTTCGACAAACTGACGTATGCGGGGAATCTTGAAAATCTCAAAACACTGGAGGGAAATTCACGATATACATTTGTAAAAGGCGATATTACGGATGGTAGTTGTGTTGATCGGGCGATGGATGGAGTGGATACGATTGTCCATTTCGCCGCCGAATCTCATGTTGACCGTTCCATTACCGAGCCAGCACCATTTGTTACGACAAATATCATTGGAACGCAAGTACTTCTCAATGCTGCAGTAAAACACAAAGTAAAACGCTTTCATCATGTTTCAACGGATGAGGTATTTGGTTCGCTGGAACTTCATTCCAAGGAAAAATTCAACGAACAAACCCGTTACGACCCTCGGAGTCCCTATGCAGCCAGTAAGGCAGGCTCCGATCATCTGGTTCATGCATATTTTGTGACGTACGGATTACCCGTTACCATTACCAATTGTTCGAACAACTTTGGTCCGTATCAATTTCCCGAAAAGTTCATTCCATTAGCAATTACCAATATTATCGAAGGGAAAAAAGTACCGGTGTATGGAGACGGGTTGTATGTGCGGGACTGGTTGTATGTGGAAGATCACTGTCGTGCAATCGAACTTGTTTTGCAAAGCGGAAAGGCGGGAGAAACGTATTGCGTTGGTGGATTATCAGATGACATTTCCAATATTGGTGTTATCAAAAAAATTACTCATATGATGGGGAAAGACGAATCGGTCATTGAATTTGTCAAAGACCGGCCCGGTCATGACCGCCGGTATGCAATAGACTGGAGTAAGATTAGACGAGAACTCGGATGGAAACCGGAGTACGATTTTGATTCATGGCTTGAAAAAACAATCGTGTGGTACAAAGAGAATAAAGCATGGTGGAAACATGTAAAAACTGGAGAATACCAGACGTATTATAAACAACAATATGGATAAGATAAAAATTATCGGTACCGGATTATCAGGTATGATCGGATCAAAAATCACCGAGCTTCTCGGTGAAAAGTATTCGTTTGAAGATCTCAGTTACGACACCGGAGTTGATATTCGGGATAGGAATGTTATTTTTGAACGGGTACAAAAAAGCGGTGCACCAATTGTTTTTCACATGGCAGCAAAGGCTGATGTTGATGGGTGTGAAAAGGACAAACAAGAAGATATGAAATATCTTCAAGATCCAAATGAAGTCACACGTTTTGATTTAAAATCTGTTGAATGGCGCAACTGGATGGATAAAAACACTGCATTTGCGATCAATGTTGTTGGAACAAAAAATATCGTAGAGGCATGTCGGAAGTATAATAAAACGCTTATCTACATCTCAACTGATTTTGTGTTCGATGGAACAAAAAGTACCGCCTACATAGAATCAGATAAACCGAATCCAACTTCATGGTATAGCAGGACAAAATATTTGGGAGAGCAAATTGTTCAACAATTTCTTACTAGTTATAGTATTCTGCGCCCTGCATATCCGTATGGCACAACCAGTACCATAAAAAAAGATTTTGTCCGGAATATCCAAAGCAGACTGGCAAATAGAAAGAAAGTTTCTTGTATAACTGATAATCTGTTTACCCCTACCTTTGTTCCCGATATTGCAGGAGCGCTCGACGTGTTGATTCAGAAAAAAGCACAAGGAATTTATCATTTAGTTGGTAGTACGGCGCTTTCTTCATATGAGGCGGTTGTTGCAATTGCGAAGCATTTTGGTTATGATAGCACATTGCTGGAAAAAACGACAAATACAGAGTACTACAGCGGCCGTGCACCACGGCCAAGATATTTAGCCATCTCCAATGAAAAAATTACCGCATTGGGCGTATCAATGAAGACCTTTGAGGAAGGCCTAAAACTAATTCGTGAATAACGCGAATGTCATGCGAATTTACTCGAATAGATTCAAACTATTCGTATCCATTCGAGAGAAATTCGCGTTATTTGAGAATTAATCTATGACACTTACCATTGTCGGTCACGGATATGTCGGGCTTGTTACAGCTGTGGTATTTGCTGATCTAGGGAATACCGTGTATGTAATTGGCCGGACGGCAGACAAGATTAAGCGGCTTGCAAGGGGTGATCCTATTATTTACGAACCAGGACTTGCTGAAATGCTCAAGCGTAATCTTGATGCCGGTAGGATTCATTTTACGTTACACTATAATGAAGCAATCCCCAAGTCTGATATTGTTTTTATTGCGGTTGGAACTCCACCCAAAAACAATGGCGAGGCAGATTTAAGTAGTGTACTCAATGTTGCTGAAATGATCGGAAAACATATCCGGAAATATATTGTTGTAGCCTGTAAAAGTACGGTACCGGTAGGAACGAACAGAAAGATTAAACAAATTATATCCGACAAGGCGAAGGTACCGTCGACAAAGTTTTCTATTGCTTCGTGTCCAGAATTTTTGCGGGAAGGCACTGGAATAAGTGATACGCTAGAACCTGATCGTGTTGTCATTGGTACCGAGGAGGCGCGGGCACGAAAACTACTTGTTGAATTTCATAAACCAATCGGCGGAGTACGTGTGCTAACCGGCATTGAATCTGCTGAAATGATTAAATATGCATCAAACTCACTTCTAGCGACCAAAATCTCATTTGCCAATATGATTGCACAACTTTGCGACAAAGTCGGAGCAGATATCGAAGAAGTACTCAATGGTGTAGGACTTGATAATCGTATTGGCAGGCGGTTTTTGTATCCCGGTGCAGGATATGGAGGATCGTGTTTCCCCAAAGACGTAAAGGCGCTTATTAAAATTGGAGAGAATTACGGAGAAAATATGGATTTACTGACAGCTGTTGAGCGTATTAACGATCGTGCAATCAAGCATCTTACGGAAAAAATCTTGGCTCGTCTGCCTAAATCTCAAACAGGAGAAGGTCAAACGGTAGCTTTGCTTGGTCTCTCGTTTAAGCCCGATACCGATGATATGCGGGAGGCGCCATCTCTTAAAATCATCGAAAGGCTCAAGCGTGCACGAACGAAACTTACCGTACAAGTCTATGATCCAATAGTAAAACAACTTCCTATAAAAGAACTCAAAAATATGATATACTCTGAAAATTCTTACCAAGCAGTGACAGGGGCCGATGTAGCTGTTATCATAACAGAGTGGAATGAATTTCTTCATTTGGACCTTGTCAAAGTTGCAAAACTCATGAAGAAACCAGTGCTCGTGGATGGTCGTAATATTTACGATCCTGAAAAAGTCAAACAACTTGGATTTTCATACGTCGGTGTTGGGCGAATATAAAGAATGAAAACAAAAAAAGCATTGATTACGGGTATTACGGGATTTGCGGGTTCACACCTTGCCGAACTTCTTTTGAAAGAAGGATATGATGTGTTTGCCACCACTCGTCCTCGAAGCAAAACTGAACACATTGATCATATTCTCGATCAGCTAAAATTATACGATGCAGATCTTATTGATTCCCATAGTCTCTCGACCGTACTATCTGACGTCAAACCTGATTATATATTCCACTTAGGCGCACAAGCCTTTGTTCCGACCTCCTGGAGTAGTCCTGCAACAACAATGGAATCAAATGTTATCGGAACCATTCACCTGTTTGAGGCGGTTCGAAGAGTAGAAATTAATCCTGTTATTCAAATTGCCTGTTCATCAGAAGAATACGGACTGGTACAAAAACATGAAACTCCCATTACCGAACAGAACGAACTTCGGCCGCTTTCAACATATGCCGTCTCAAAGATTGCCATGGATTTTTTGGGATATCAGTACTTCAAAAGTTACGGCATGAAGATCATTCGTACCCGTGGTTTTAATCATACCGGTCCGCGACAGGGAGACGTCTATGTTTGTTCAACCTTTGCTAAGCAGGTAGCGCTTATTGAGGTAGGGAAAAAGAAACCAGTTATTGAGGTAGGCAACTTGGAATCATTTCGAGATTTTACCGATGTTCGTGACATGGTTCGGGCATATCTTCTTGCTGTTCAACAATGCGAGCCAGGCGACGTATACAATATAGCCAGCGGCCGTGCATGGCAAATTAAAGAGGTATTACACATGCTTATCAAGATGAGTAAAAAACAAATTACTGTTGCCCAAGATGAAAAACGAATGAGACCATCTGATGTAGAGTTATTGCTCGGTGACTCCACGAAATTCCGAAACAAAACTGGCTGGAAACCGGAGATTCCCTTTGAGAAAACTCTCGAGGATCTTTTGCAGTATTGGCGAGAACGGGTATAACGCTTCAGCTATTATTCACAATGCACAATGCCAAAATCAGCAACAATGCAAAAGTTGTTATTATTCTCCCCACCTACAACGAAGTAGATAGTATTGAACCTCTGATTACGGCGCTTCAAACAATTTTCGAACAAGAAAAACGCTATGTATTCTCAATTCTGGTAGTTGATGATAATTCTCCTGACGGAACTGCAAAAAAGGTTCACAGCCTAAAGAGAAAATTTCACAATATCACCTTGTTAGCGGGAGAAAAAAAGGGTCTTGGTGCAGCATATGTGCGTGGAATGCACTACGCAATTGATCACATGCAGGCTGCGATTCTGTTTGAAATGGATGCTGATTTATCACATCCTCCAAAACTTATTCCACAGTTTTTACGTAAAATCGAGGAAGGAGCAGATTTGGTCATTGGGAGTCGTTATATACAAGGTGGTTCTATCCCTGCCGACTGGGCATGGAATCGGAAACTCTACTCAATTGTGGGCAATTTAATTATTCGTTTTGGACTAATGATTCCACGGATTCATGAGTGGAGTAGCGGATTCCGTGCGATCAGATCATCCGTATTCATTTCGGTAAGCGCTGGTCTTGAGCAATATGCTGGTTATACCTTTCAAGCAGCATTTCTCCATCGTGTCATGCAACATGGGTTTACTGTTGCTGAAGTACCGCTTAACTTCATCGATCGCAAATATGGTACTTCCAAATTCATTGCGTACGAATATATACCTGGAGTATTGCGGTATGTTCTTTATAACTCTTCATTCATTCGGTTTTGCATTGTTGGTTTTACTGGTTTTTTGATTAATACGATCGGACTTGAAGCATTCTATCGCATGGGGTTATCACCAGGTATTGCCGCGTCAATTGGAGCTGAATTTGCTATTACATCAAATTTTTTCTTCAATAACTTCTGGACATTCTCGTATAAGCGGATACGCCAGAAGAAAAGCCTTATGAAAAAATTCTTTCACTTCAACACTGTTGCTATTGGAGCAGTGGTGATTCAAGGACTTGTCGTCGGGATTGGCACGTCATTTTTCGGTGACGAAACACGTCTTATCTTCCTAGTTCTTGCGGTTATTGTGTTTATCGTCCCGTACAGTTATTTTATGTACAATCGATTTATTTGGAAACAATCGGAAGGATGATCTATATGAATAATGTTCATGGCGGAAAACTTACCAGTATCAAATATGCTCAACTCCGTAAAAAAAATACTCAGTTATTTTCTCCTCAGAATGAAGAGAATGAGGAAATGTTGATGTGTATTGAAGGGGAGGGAGAGTTACAATCAGGAGAAACGAAGCTTTCCGTATCAATCAATGATTATATACTTATTCCGCGTAATCGAGGTTATGTTCTGACGAACAAAGGAACTACTCCATTTAAGTTGATTATTGCACGGATTGCATCTGGAAAATCAACAATGCTTACATTGCTCACTCGGCAATGACAGTTTTATTCCGAATACAACAGTGGCGAAAGACTAACCAGGCATCGCTCATAATTCTTTTTTTTATTCTCACCATAGGTGCGATCCTTCGGTTATGGAGAATTTCAGAGTACATGACTTTTTTAGGGGATGAAGGTCGTGATGTGCTCATTGTCAAACGGTTCATTGTTGATCACGATATACCCTTTTTAGGTCCGACCGCCTCAGTCGGCGGATTTTTCCTCGGACCCATCTATTATTACTTCATGACACCGTTCTTATGGATTTTTAACCTGAATCCCGTGGGTCCAGCGGTGATGGTTGCGTTGTTTGGTATAGCGACCATTGCGCTTGTCTATTGGACAGGGAAGGAGTTATTTGGAACGGTGACCGGATTTATCGCTTCGTTTCTTTACGCGCTTTCTCCCCTCACTATTGCCTACTCACGTTCTTCCTGGAATCCCAATATCGTCCCTTTTTTTGCCATTCTCTATATTTTTTCTCTCTGGAAGGCAACTTCGCAGAATACAATACGATGGTATCTCGTAACCGGGATTTGTATAGGTACGGGATTGCAGCTTCATTACCTATTTATGTTTTTAATCCCTGTTGGATTCGTCTATTTGCTGATATGTCGTCCACCAAGTTTTAGTAGGGTGTCTTTGGTAGCAATTATTGCAGGTGCAATGATGATGTTGTTGCCCTTTGTTGGATTTGAAATCAAAAATAGATTTCCTAATACAAGAACGGTGATACAATTTTTGACTGCAGGAAAAGAAGTTGCCTATACCGGAAAAGAAGGAATGGTGCTTTCCGATATTGTGTTTCGACTTTTCGGACGTCTTGTATTTTACTCTCCGCCACCGGAACAGTACGGAAGATTTGATCAAACACTCCTGTGGTGGTGGAATAGTGCAGTTGTGATCACATTGGCTGGTTCCTTTTTCCTTCTTCTGTACCATCTGTATTATACGAGAAACAAACAGTACCTGTTAGTATTCCTTTGGGTAGTTTTTGGTATAGGACTATTTTCTTTCTATCAGCGTGCAATCTATGATTATTATCTTGCCATACTCTTTCCATTCCCATTCCTTATGACCGGGTGGTTACTGCAGCAGATCGGAAAAAAGAAACTACTCATACCTCTTGCAGTTGTCGCAACAGCAGGTTTAGTCTTGTTGAATTGGTCCGGTCGCCCATTTCTGAGTGCGCCAAACCGGCAACTTGCTCAAGTACGATCTGCTGCCGAATTTGTTTTTCGTGAAGCAGCGGGTAAACCATTCAACTTCGCCTTAATCACCAGCAGTAATTCAGACCACGGATATCGCTATTTTTTAGAAATTTGGGGAAATCCACCAGTTACGATTGAGAATTTTGATAACGATCCGGGAAGATCTACCGTCACAGATCAATTACTCATCATTTGTGAAGTCCCCAGTTGTAAACCTCTCGGTCATTCACTATGGGAAATTGCCGGTTTTGGTCAGGCGGAGATTGTAGGAGAATGGGAAGTTGGAGTACTCAAAGTCCTCAAGCTTGTTCATTATCAAGGGTAAATGGTAGAATATCCTCATGCGAAGCGACCCATACCTATCTGTTGTTATGCCCTGCTACAACGAAGAACGTAACATTGAACGAGGAGTGCTGAGGGCAATTTACGAATTCTTACGGAAACAATCATACACGTCTGAAGTCATCGTGGTAGATGATGGGTCAACAGACAGAAGTTGTGAATTGATTGAAGAATTCATCGGAAAGAAACCACACTTTTCGCTTGTTAAGAATTCTCATCAAGGAAAAGCCCGTGCTGTCATAACGGGAATATTACAAGCTAAGGGAAAAATCATTCTATTTTCCGATTTAGATCAAGCCACGCCACTTTCGGAATGTACCCGTCTGCTGCCCTTTTTTAAGACACACGACATTGTTATTGGTTCGCGGCGGGATGAACGCAGAGGTGCTCCGTTATCCCGAATTGTGATGGCGCGCGGATTTATCATGCTTCGAAGTCTGCTGCTTGGGATTACTATTCATGATACACAGTGTGGATTTAAAGCGTTTAAAAAAGAAATTGCACATCCTTTGTTTAAAAAACTTCGCCTGTACAAAAACAGAAAAACTATAGAGGGTTCGCACGTAACTGCAGGGTTTGATGTTGAACTTCTTTTCCTTGCGCAAAAACTCGGGTATCGCATTAAAGAGGTCCCCGTAGTATGGAATTATGTTGAAACCAGACGTGTAAGCCCTCTTCGCGATTCATGGGAAGGCTTTATAGATCTTCTTCGTATTAAGATTGATGATATGCGTGGACGGTATGACTGAGAAAATTTCAAATTTCAAATTTCAAATTTCAAATTTCCGATTCACGCGCCTATTAATTTCTTCGTACGTAGTGTTTCTTACTTCATTATTATGCTATTCTTTTACCCAGGTTGATCTCAATCTTACCCTTTCACGAATTGATATTTGGTTCGGAATTCAGGACTTTTTTCAACATATCGGATATTATAATCGTCCGTTCTCGACGGGGTGGTACCTGATCACTATAGCGGGTTTATTCATTCTGTATGGAGTTATTCTTTATGCTACACGCAGGAATTCCCTTTCAGAGAAACATGTCTGGCATATTATTACCCTGACAGTTGTTATGTTATTTCTTTCCTACCCTGCGTTCTCCTATGATTTATTTAACTATATGTTTGATGCGCGGATTGTCACCGAGCATGGCGCAAATCCCTATTTGCATAAAGCGCTTGATTATCCCGATGATCCTTGGATAACGTTTATGCGATGGACACACCGTACCTATCCGTATGGGCCGGTGTGGCTTTTTCTGACTGTCCCTCTCTCGTACGGCGGAATGAAAATTTTCTTGATGACCATGTATTTATTTAAGTTGCTTATGGTGGGTGGATATGTTGGAAGTGCTTTGATTCTGAGTAAAATACTCCGGAAAGTTACTCCGGAAAAAGCTACCTTTGGACTGGCGTTTTTCGCACTCAATCCGCTCGTTATTATCGAAAGTCTCGTGTCAGCACACCATGATATCGTGATGATGTTTTTTGCGTTGGTTGCGGTATATCTGTTGTTGGAAAGAAAATTCTTCACCGCATTTCTCGCCATAGGAGCTTCAATTGGTATTAAGTTCGCTACGGTTTTAATGACTCCTGCATTTGTGATTGCATTTATTCAGGTACTGTGGATACGGCGTATACAGCGGAATCTCTTGTTTATGCTTATACTTGCCGGGATGGTCATTGCTGTTATCATTGCTTCCTTGCGGACACAATTCCAGCCCTGGTATTTATTGTTCGTTCTACCCTTTACTCCGGTATTTATTGTTCATCCATTTGTTACGCTGCCGGCGGTACTCATTTCATTTACCGCCCTCATAATGTATGTACCATTTTTGTATACCGGTAATTGGGATCCGCCAATTCCAGTTATTTTGAATGGTATGGTACTCGGTGGAATTATCCTTGCCATTTTCACTTCAGCAATCTACTCAATCATTCACAAAAAGCTGTGAATCGTAGTAAAATAACATAATCTATGCATCTTAAGAAATTCATTGATACCTATCGGATTGTTATTGGTAGTTGTGTACTAATAAGTATTGTATATTTTCTGTCACGAATAATAAATCTTACTGATCTCCCAATTTTCACTGACGAGGCAATTTATATCCGATGGGCACAAATCGGAAGTTACGATGCCGCCTGGCGTTTTATTTCTCTGACGGATGGTAAGCAGCCGCTATTTGTTTGGTTTATGATGGCGACCGTACGCATGTTTGACGATCCACTTTTTGCCGGACGGATCGTGTCGGTTGGTGCCGGTTTTTGTACGATGGTTGGTATGTGGTTCCTCGGATGGCAGTTGTTTAAGAATTATCGCATCGGACTTTTTGCGAGCTTACTGTATCTTATTTCGCCGTTTTCTCTCATGTATGATCGTATGGCGCTCATGGATAGTCTTGTTGCGATGTTCTCAGTGTGGTCGCTCAGTGGGGCAGTAATACTTGTGAAAACGCTTCGACTAGACGTTGCAATTTTGTTAGGGATGTGTTTGGGAGGAGCAGTATTGACAAAAACGAGTGGATTTTTGAACTTGTACCTGTTGCCGGTAACGGGTGTGTTATTTTCATTGAAAGAAAAACCCCTTGCTAGACGGTTTTTTCGTTGGATAGGATTAGCGATGGTTGCAGTAATACTTTCTCAAATTTACTATAGTATCCTGCGGCTTTCACCATGGTTTCATATGATTGGTATAAAAGATACCACCTTTGTTTGGACAATACCCGAGACCATCCCTCGTCCATTCCGGTTTCTCATCGGGAATCTCAATGGTGAACTGGATTGGTTGATAACCTATCTTACCCTGCCAATTGTTATGTTAATAACATTCTCGCTCGCCTCTATCCGTTCATCAACTCGAGAAAAAATCCTTTTATTTCTCTGGTTTTTCATTCCATTGATTGGTCTTGCCATATTTGGAAAAGTATTATATCCACGTTTTGTTCTGTTTATGAGTATGCCATTGTTGGTATTGGCAGCCTGGAGTCTTGACTGGATACTTTCCCGGATAAAATCGACCAGCGTGAAGATTGCAGTTATAGTATGTTTTCTCATCTATCCTCTCTATGTTGATTCAAAAATACTTTTTAGTATAGTAACCGCACCTATCCCGCAATCGGATTTAGGTCAATATGTCAACGACTGGCCTTCGGGGTGGGGAATACGGGAAGTGGTAGAGGTGTTAAAAAAAGAAGCACACGATGGGCAGATAGTCGTATTTACCGAAGGGAACTTCGGACTCTTGCCGGCTGGTATTGAGATATATCTTGTCGGGAATCACAATATTCATATTGTTGGTTTGTGGCCGCCACCCGCTACCTACACCGAGGAGATGGTACAAGCAGTTAAGACGCTTCCTACTTTTTATATATCCAATCAGTTTGAATACCCGCCACAGGAGTGGAATGTAGAAGAAGTAGTTGCTTATCCGAAAGGTAATCATCCTAGGCGGACACTTCGATTGTATAGACTACATGCCGTAGGGAGTGATTTACCATGAGGTTTGAAGGATTTGCTCGTTATGCGCTTCTTGGGGTTTTATTGTTGGCAGGGTTTCTGCGGCTCTATCAGTTGTCATCCAACCCACCAGGACTGACGTGGGATGAGGCGAGTCTGGGTTATAACGCGTATTCGATTCTCAAGACAGGAAAAGATGAATACGGCAATGTTTTTCCTCTGAGTATCCGATCGTTTGACGATTATAAACCTCCGGTCTACGTGTATTTTTCCGTTCCCTTTATTGCTCTCTTCGGTCTCAACGAATTTTCTGTTCGATTTCTTTCAGCGCTTGCGGGTTGGGCAACAGTACTTGCAACCTATTTTCTTGTATATGAGCTTATCACTTCCTGGCGCTTCATTCCTCAAAGGAAGTTTCAAACTCATGTTTCACTGATTCCTCTGGTTTCGGCATTTCTTGTCGCAATTTCTCCTTGGCATCTGCAGTTTTCCCGTGCAGCATTTGAGGGAAATGTCGGTTTGTTTTTCCTAACAGCCGGTATTGTCGGTCTTATAAAAGGGTTAAACAAACCTGCGGTGTTTTTGGCCGGAACAATGCTACTCGTTTTCAGTATGTATTCATACCATAGTTTTCGTGTCGTAACTCCCCTTGTTGTCGGTATGTTTAGCATTCTGTTTTGGAAAGACATACAGAAAAATCTCAAGATGATTTCCATAGGAGCTGTACTCGGTATACTTCTCACAATTCCTATTATCCTGAGTTTTATTATGCAATCAGGAGCAGAATCCCGACTTTCCATGGTAACTATTTTTTCCGGTCATGAACTTCTGCGAAATTCCATAGAACGTCTTGAATATGATCGTTCGCAGGGGGACTGGTTGGGAGTACTGATTCATAATCGTCGTATTGAGTATCTTCGTATTGCAGCGAAAGGATATCTGGATCATTGGGATCCTCTCTTTCTTTTTATACGTGGTGATGGTGGTCGGCATCATCACGCTTCTGATGCAGGAATGCTGTATCTGTGGGAGTTACCCTTTATTCTTATTGGTGTTATTACGCTGTTGTTTGTCAGGAGTAAATTGAATATATTACTCTTATTTTGGCTTCTTGTTGCGCCAATCCCATCAGCAATAACTACCGGCACTCCTCATGCGGTGCGAGCCATTGCAATGATTCCAATACTGCATGTTCTCACTGCGATTGGACTCGTCAGAGTAATGATCTGGATCAGGCAGATGAAAAAAAGAACAGTACAGGCTACTCTTATGGTAGGAATTGGCGGCATAGTATTTATGAATGTTATGTATTATTTTCATCAGTACTATGTACATACACCCGTTGAATATGGGGATTTCTGGCAAAGCGCCAATCGGGAACTATTTGAGAAACTCCGCATGATAGAGCACCGGTACGAAAAAATTGTCATCACGTATCATTACGATCAGCCCTATATTTATTATCTTTTTTTCAACAAGATAGATCCGTCGTGGTATCAAAATAACTGGGATACCTATCAAACAGGAGCGGTTGATCGAATGTATCGACGAATCGGAAGGTATGAATTTCGAAATATTAGCTGGGCGGTAGACAAATCGTTAACCAGTACTCTTCTCGTTGCTGCACCAGAGGAAATCCCGAAAAATACGATTGCAATTGACACGGTACGCTTTTTGAATGGAGAAGTTGCCTTCTATCTTATCAATCGTTAGGGAGATACGGAGTGATTACTGAAAGAACAACCCATACTTTATTAGCTACTATCGCGTTATCTTTTTCCCGGTAGTCAAAAAATCCATTTGCCTTTTGCATTTCACGAGCAGGAAGTATGAATATGAGTAATGATTCTTTTTGTTGGTTATTTTGTTCAGACAGTATGACGCGCTCGTTTTTGAAGTGAACTGTTTCTCCGTAAAGAGGCAATATCATGTCTATGACAGTTTTTTCATATTCTTTGTCAAGTAAAAATTCCAGACTTTTGAAATGCGGCGCGTTGTAGTAGAGGAAGGGGGTAGCATGATACTGCTGTATAAGCAGTGAGGCTACATTCTGAAGTTGTGGAGGGAAGAATTCCGGTGAAAGTCCACCTGGTTGAAAGCTGATGACGCCTGCCGAATAAAATTCACGGGTCTGCCAGAATTGCTGAGAATCAATAGTTCCAGTTGTGAGTAACTGTTGTTGGAACTGTTCCCAGGATTTTGCGTAACGGCTTTCAAAGAGTATTGCTGAAACCGAAGGATGAAGCCATATCGAGAGTATAATCGTTATAGTAAGTAAGAGAGTGACATTTCTTTGGTTGAAGGGAAGTTGAAGTTTGGATGTTGTTGTGTTGCTCATGGTACTGATTCTATAATACAATAGAGCTATGCGCAAGAAAAAAGAGTACGTTATTGTATCTTTGTTTATTCTCTTGCTTTCTCTTGTGTTTACAGCGGAATTTTGGATTCAGCCGGGTTTGCCTGCAACATTTGATGGGCCCATTCATATTACGATGATTGCGCAATTTTATCGGGCACTATCGGAAGGAGATTTCCCGGTGCGATGGGCAGATGGATTTGGGAATTATGGCATGCCCATGCCGCTTATTCATCAGCAGTTAGCAGCCTATATCGGAGCCATCCTGACATTTCTCGTGCGTGATGTTGTCGTTTCTTATCATTTGGTGTATTTGCTTGCCGCTTTTTTTTCATCATTATTTTTCTATCAGTTTCTTCGAATACATTTTACCGTTTTGCCTTCACTTGCAGGTATGATACTGTTTCATTTTGCCCCGTACAGAATATTTAATGTTTTTGTACGAGGCGCTCAACCTGAGTTTGTCGGAGCTCTGTTTATCCCGCTCATCTTAATTGCAATAAATCGAATCGTAAATCAACAAACTCTTTCCGGTTTTGTGTTGTTTGTTATTGCAACTTTATTCCTTATACTGAGTCACCCGTTTCTTCTGGTGATTGGGTCGCTGTTGTTTATTCCGTACACATTATTCCTGTTATTTCAGACAAAACACAAGGTTCGAATCGTGAGTATTCTATTGCTTGGAGGTGGTTTAGGAGCAATGATAGCAGGATATTACCTCGTACCTCTTATTCGTGAGATTGACTATTTTTATTACGGGATGGAACGAAATCATCTTATGGAGGGACAATTTTTAAGCTGGCAGAATTTCTTCGACAACCGTTGGTTTTATTTTTATAAAGAAGGTGAACTGACGCGCGGGAATTTCATTCCGGTCGGTCTTCCTGAGACATTGCTTTTTCTAGGATCAGCAATAACCTTCTTAATTCTTATACTTCGCTCAAAACTACAAAAGAGTATCTTGATACCAGTAGTATTATCGGGAATTCTGTTTATTTTCTTTACGTTGAAGAGTTCTGAATTTGTTTATCGGAACGTCAATTTCCTCAGTGCAATTCAGCATCCTTGGCGAATGTTGTCAGGATTTATGTTTATTCCTCCTATAATTCTTGCCTATGCTTTACAATACTTTCATCGTTGGGCATGGTATGCTTTGATAGGAATACTTCTTATGGTCGGTTTTTTTCGATTTCCCCAGTTATATGGAAAAAATAATAGAATGTATACTCAAGAAGAATTTTTCTTCACGCGTGAGAATTTAGCCGCAACAGTTTTGAATACGATATGGACTGGGGTGACACGCGATTATCCAGTACACAATGAAAAAATTGGTATCATTGAAGGAACGGGGAATATTATTGAAAGCACCATACGCAACTCATCAAGACAGTATATCGTTGA
Organism: Candidatus Roizmanbacteria bacterium; assembly: GCA_016203755.1. Classification (GTDB taxonomy): domain Bacteria; phylum Patescibacteriota; class Microgenomatia; family 2-01-FULL-40-14; genus JACQMD01. Next base: position 10,234 of record JACQMD010000098.1, on the reverse strand, counting down.
TACGGCAGAGCCACTTCGACTCGTTGATTATACTTTTTATTTCCCGGGGTGGAAGGTTTATGTAGATGGAGTGCCAGAAGAAATAGAATTTCAGGACCCAAATTTTCGTGGAGTAATCACCTATCGGGTATCTGCCGGTCTTCATACTATACTACTTCGATTCGAAAACACAAAAACACGTTCTGTTGGACTGCTGGTAAGTTCGATTGGGCTATTGCTATTTGTTATAACGATTGTATTAGTGCGTAAGAATCGATGGATGTTTTTCCATATGGTATGAAGCTATACACAAAACAACATTCAAATTGGTTACTCCTTGGTATTATGCTTATCGGAACAGTACTTCGCCTCTATAAGCTCGATTCGATTCCAGCGGGTTTATACCAGGATGAAACAGCAATAGGCTATAATGCCTATTCGATTTTGGAAACTGGAAAAGATGAGCATGGAGTAACTTTGCCGCTTTACTTCAAATCTTTTGGTGATTATAAGCTTCCCGTATACATGTATCTCACAGCAGTTAGTGAGGCATTACTTGGGATTAATCCATTTGCGGTGAGGATCACTTCAGCACTTTTTGGGATTGCTGCCATCATATGTCTCTATTTGACAGTGAAACAATTATTCTCCACTTCAATTGCCTTGGCAAGTTCGCTCATGCTTGCGCTCAACCCTTGGCACATATTTTTCTCACGGGCTGCGATGGAAGTAAATGTAGCAACTACGGTTTCACTTATGGGATTGTTGTGTTTACTGATTGCCCGTAAAAAACAATCAATACTGCTGATACTCGTATCGATGATTCTTTTTCTCGTGTCTTCCTACACGTACAATGTGTATCGTTTATTAGGTCCACTTTTGTTTGTCTGTTTTTCAATACTATTTTTGAAAGACTATCGACGGGTTACACCGGTAGTATTGTATGGAGTTTTCCTTCTGTTTGCGATACTGCTTGCACCGTTATTTATTTCTTTCTTTTCCGGCACGGTATTTACTCATCAGCAGACAGAATTTATTACGGGCGGTCACACGTTTGCACGCATCCTCGAATTTAAGAGCTATGTTTTTGAAAACACACCGGAACTGTCAAAAATCTTTTTTAACAAGTGGTTTTTGTTTGCGTGGGAGTATATGAAAAATCTTATTGGATTCTTCTCAGTAAACTTCTTTTTTCTCACGGGTGATGAGGAGGGGCATTTTGGGACGGGAAACACAGGTATGTTCCACTTAATAGAAGTGTTGTTCATTCCTACTGCACTAGTAGTGCTGATTCAAAAAAAGATACGGTCAGCACAGCCATTTTTGCTTTGGGCATTGATAACAATACTGTTGGTAAGCCTTACGAAGGAAACACCGCATGCAACAAGGAGTTTTGCTCTCGTAGTTCCCATGAGTATGTTTTCCGGATATGGACTCGTGTGGTTTTGGCAATTGTTGAGAACTATTCGCGTTCCATGGCTGAGATATGGGTCAATCATTGGATTGTTCTCTCTGTATCTGTATTCAATAGTATTTTTTCTTGTCTCTTATTTTTTCCGCTTTTCCGCAGTATATGCCCGGCAGTGGCGCGTTGCGGACAGGGCTCTTGTTACTTACCTTTCTGAAATACAATCAAACTATGAACGTATCGTTATTGATAAGAAGGTTGACCTTGCCTATACGTCCTTATTGTTTTACGTACCGATTTCCCCCGGGGCATTCCATAGAAATCAACATTTTGAACCGGACGGACAGCTATTGCAGCTTGTTGCTACGAATCCCTATGAGTTTCGTCCGGTGATTTGGGAACGTGAACAGTTAGATAAGAAAACATTATATGTGAGTCATCCGTCTCTGGTGCCCGCCGGTATTGCGCCAATCAAAACTATAGTATATCCGACACGCCCGATTGTGGTGTTTTTTGATGGAAAGTTCGGTCAATATCCTATAACCGATATTGCGTTTGGACTCTATGAATTGGGTAATAAATAAAAAAACACTGATTCAGTTGTTGGTAGTACTGGTATTGACTCTTCCGGTGATAGTTCCCTATGCCAATACGGGGTATTTTCCAACACATGATGGGGAATGGGCCGTAGTGCGGCTTGCCGATATGTATCGAAGTATACGGGATGGACAATTTCCCGTGCGTTTCAGTGGTTATCTCAATGCCGGCTACGGCTATCCGTTATTTAACTTTGCCTATCCGTTTCCGTATTATCTTGGGATGATTCCGTTAGTGTTGGGATTGGGATTTGTCGGAAGTATCAAGCTTCTTTTTGCCCTGAGTGTTCCCGCTGCTGCCATAGGTATGTTTCTATTAGCAAAGAAATTGTGGGGTAGTAATCTGGCAGGTTTTATTTCCGCAGTGCTATATTCCTATTTTCCGTACCGGTTTGTCGATTTATTTGTTCGTGGATCAATTGGCGAATCGCTTTCGTTTGTACTTTTTCCATTAATTCTGTGGGCAGTGGTAGTGATTGCAGAAAAGCCAAAGAGTATACCCCGGATCCTCATAGGAGGAACTGCGTTGGGAATACTTATTGTCACCCATAATATTATGACCGTATTGTTTGTCCCTTTACTGGTTTTATTTATTGTATTGCAGTTTTTTACTCATAACAAATCAACGGGCAAATTACTTCGATCATATAGTTTTATGTTGCTATTTGGGTTGACACTCTCGTTTTTCTTCTGGTTTCCGGCTCTTTATGAAAAACAATTTATTAAACTTTCATACATTCCCATTGCGGATCGTGATCTCTATTTTGTATCTCTACCGCAGTTACTCCGTCCTGACTGGGGGTACGAATCACCAACTGAGGTGGGTGGATTCTCTTATCAAATCGGAATTCCTCATGTGATGATAGTCTTTCTGACTATCGCTGTCATTGTTTACTCTTTCATTAAAAAAACCAACAACAAGTCACGGTATCTGGTACTATGGCTACTTTCATTGTTCGGCGTTTACATAATCCTCATGTTTGATGTCAGTAGAATATTTTGGAAATATGCGCCACTTTTCTCTGAGATAAATTATCCATGGACGATATTGTCTCAAATAGGCGTGCTCATTGCTCTGTTTGGAGGATATGTTGTTACAAAAGGAAAAGTAATGCGGTATTGCGTGATTGGTATTACAATACTTGCTGTTATGTTGTATCTGCAATACGCACAACCTTCTCAGTATGTTGATCGGGGAGACGATTTTTATGTTACCAATTCGGCTACCACTACTTCATCTGATGAGTTGATGCCGCTGTGGGTCCGGGAAAAACCAGTGTCTATGCCTAAGTATCCGATTGAACTGTTTGGTGAAGGAGAGAAGATAGTGAACTCAGTTTCGGCGAGCAAAATTGTTGGAGTAGTAACGCTAGCAACTGAGGGCATTGTCCGTGTAAATCGCATATATTACCCGGGCTGGAAAGTATATATTGACCGAATTGAAGTCCCTATTGTGTATGATAATCCGCAGGGAGTTATGGATGTTGTAGTGCCGGGCGGCAGTCATACGATTACCGCAGTTTTTACCGAGACACCTTATCGACTCGCAAGTAATGTCGTCTCACTTCTTGCCGTACTTTCTGGAATAGTATTGATTGCCAGCAAAAGAATCCGCATATGAAAAAACACCTGTTCCGGTTACATCTCGGTATCGTTGTTATACTTTCTATTCCAACGATACTGCCTCTTTTTCATGACGGGTTTTTTCCGATGCATGATGACACACAGGTAGTTCGGGTGCAACAAATGAGCGAAGCTCTGTATGACGGCCAATTTCCGGTTCGATGGGTGAAAGATCTTGGTTATGGATACGGATACCCTATTTTTAATTTTTATGCGCCACTGCCGGATTACATTGGATCGTTATTTGACTTATTCGGATTTTCTCCGCTTGCCGCAACGAAAATAATGATAGGAATTGGAATGGTATTGGCAGCGGTGAGTATGTATCTGCTGGGAGCAAAACTATGGGGTCCATGGGGAGGCGTAATTTCCTCAATTGCCTATCAATACGCGCCTTATCATGCAGTACAGTTGTTTGTGAGAGGTGCCATTGGTGAACTCTACGCATATGCGTTCGTGCCTCTTGCCGTGTACGGATTCGTTTTATTATTTACCGACAAACAGAGGGTGCGTTTAGGTTTATTGTGTGGGGTTTCCGGTTATGCGGGGATCATTCTTTCACACAATATAACTGCCCTACTATTCACGCTCATGTTAGGTATTGTTGGGCTGATCGGAATAATCTCTGGCAAAAGATGGCAAACCATTCGTAAGGAATGGAAATGGTTCATTGCTATACTATTGTTTGCTTTTGGAATGTCTGCGTTTTTCTGGCTCCCGGCAATAGCCGAAAAAGATGTAACCGTCGTTGATCAAATTACAAAAGGAGGTTCTGATTATCATTTGCATTTTTTGTATCTTGATCAACTATGGGACTCTCCGTGGGGATTTGCCGGATCTGCCGCAGGGCGTGCGGATGGAATGAGTTTTAAGATAGGAAAGGTACACGTCTTGCTTGGTCTACTGGGATTTACTGTCGCATTCTGGTCATATTTGGGAGTGTTAGGATTATCAGAACAAGCTATACGAAAGAACAAGAAATGGCTGGATTATATCTATATTTCGGCACAATCTGGGAATATACTTATTTGGTTAACTGTTGGACTTCTTTTATTTTCCATTATCATGACACTTGAGGTCTCCACGTTTATTTGGGAATCTATCCCAATTCTCTCGTATGTTCAATTTCCCTGGAGGTTTTTAGTCTTTATTATGTTCTTTGTCAGCATATTTATTGGAGGCATAACCGTTAGAAATAAGGACAAGAGTGATAGGCTTTTGGCAATTACAACGATAAGCGTTTTATTTCTTGTTGGTATCAACGTGAAATATTTTCGTCCTCAGGAATTCTATAGGTTTGAACGAAAGGAGTATGAAGATGAAACGTTTATCAAATGGGAACAATCAAAAATATCCGATGAGTATTTACCGAAAGGATTTTATCCTCCAACCCGGAAGGATCAGATAGCGCTTCAGAAGTTTGACATAAAACCTCCCGCAGTCATAGAGAGTCAGCTCATCAAGTCTAATCGACAAAAGGCCGTTGTGACAACATCATTACCAGCAACACTCATTGCAAATACGGTATATTTTCCCGGATGGAAGGTACGAATTGATAATAAAGAATATATTCCTTCCACGATGAATGGAATCATGACCATCCCACTCATTCCTGGTACGCACGAGGTCGAATTATTCTTTACCAATACTCCTGTCAGGATTGTAGCTAACCTGCTTAGTCTGTTTAGTTTAGTCGCTCTTTTTGGTACAATAAGGAAAATTACCAAGGTGCCATATGCAAAAAAAACTCTCGGTCGAGATAGTCATTCCCGTGTATAACGAGGAAGTAGAGCTGAAAGAGCATGTTTTGAAACTCCATCAGTTCTGTAAAGAAAATCTGAAGGTATATAACTGGCATATTACTATTGCGGATAATGCTTCAACGGATAGTACTCCCCGTATTGGTGAACAGCTTGCCCATGAGTATAAAGAGATTGATGTTTTGCGTTTGAATCAAAAAGGGCGAGGGCGAGCCGTCAAAACAGCATGGAAAGAGAGCGGGGCAGACATTTGTTGCTATATGGATATTGATCTATCTACCGACTTAAAGCACCTTCCGCAGTTAATCAGTGCGATTGAAAACGGCAGTGATATTGCTATTGGTTCGCGCCTGTTGCCACAATCAAAGGTTAGTAACCGGACAGCTATGCGAGAATTCATCTCTCGTTCCTTAAACATTCTTATTCAGCTCATGTTTTTTGTGTCGATTTCTGATGTGCAGTGCGGGTTCAAAGGAGTCAGTAAAAATACGGTTAAAGAATTGTTACCGCATATTAAAGATAATGAATGGTTTATGGATTCAGAGCTTCTTATTGTCGGAGAAAAGTCCAGGTACACAATTTCGCAAATCCCCCTCGTCTGGCGCGATAATCCCGGATCAACGGTGCGAGTATTGCCTACTGTTATGGGAGATATGAAGGGATTACTGAGACTTCTCATCCAGCAGCCGTGGAAAAAACTACACAGACCAGTTCATCTATAAGTTATTTTGCTACTCTCAAAAAGAGATCGGTAAAAGGAGTTGTGGCGTTGATTTCACGTAGCGCTCTTCAATCTCTTATCTCCTTTATTGGATTATTCTTTCTCACATTCTTTTTATTGCCTGAGACGTTTGGGGTGTTTTATGTAGTAAGCGCTGCTGTCGCATTTTTAAATTATTTTTCTGACATTGGGTTAGGGGCAGCGCTTATTCAAAAAAAAGAAGAAATAACAAGAGAAGATCTCGTAACAACGTTTACTATTCAACAGCTTGTTGTTCTTACACTCTCATTGGTAGCATTGCTATTAAGCGGATATATTGCTTCTTTTTATCGTTTGAGCGCGCCTGGTACGCTGCTTTTTCAAGCGCTTGTCGTGTCATTTTTTCTTTCATCACTCAAGACCATCCCCTCTATTCTTCTTGAGCGAAAGCTTGCATTTGATCGCCTCGTGATTCCACAAATTCTTGAAGTACTCGTTTTTTACGGAGTTGCAGTGTATGGGGCTTGGAAAGGATGGGAGCTTGCCAGTTTTACCTACGCGGTTATTTTTCGAGGAATCGTTGGTCTCGTGTCGTTATATATGATTGAGCCGTGGATGCCAAGCGTGTCACTCCATATGAACAGTGCCAAACAACTTTTGTCATTTGGCGTTCCGTTTCAATTAAACAGCATACTTGCTCTTATTAAAGATGATTTATTTACATTGTATTTAGGTCGTGTGTTGCCTTTTGCACAGGTCGGATATATCGGATGGGCAAAACGATGGTCGGAGGCTCCGCTCCGGCTTATTATGGATAATGTTGTCAGAGTAACATTTCCGACCTACTCACGGTTACAAGCTCATCCTGAAAAACTTGAGAAGGCTATTAATAAAGCGATATTTTTCCTTATGTTATTTATTATTCCTCTTTCTATTGGCATGCTATTCTTAGTGAATCCATTTATTGAACTTATACCCCGCTATGAAAAATGGCTGCCTGCAATTCCATCATTTTATTTATTTGTTATAGCTTCCGCTATTGCCGGTCTTTCAACGCCTCTTATCAATGCACTTAACGCTATTGGAAAAATTGGCATAAGCCTTCGATTTATGGTATTTTGGACGGCCTTTATCTGGATAGTGACTCCTCTTGTCATACCTTTTTTTGGATTTCATGCGGTTGCGGGAGTTGCTGCACTTATGAGTACTGCAATTGTTGCAGTGATTGCTGTAAGTCGAAAATATGTACGATTTTCACTTAAAGAGCAGTGTTTGCCGGCTGCACTCGCATCACTTCCCATGGGTGCATTTCTCTATTGGGCACAAGGGATATTTCCACCCAGTATTTTTTCACTTATACTTCTTATTCTTTGCGGATCGTTTATTTATTGTATGATACTTCTCCTGTTTTTTCGAAAGAAAGTCATGGATGAAGTCAATGAAATAATTCGTATTTTACAAGATAAGACGTGAAACAACCAAATTTGAGTATTATTGTCTTGGCTAAAAATGAAGAAAAGCGAATTGCAGCATGTATTCGGAGCGTTTCATTTGCTGAGGAGGTCATAGTCATTGATGATAATTCAGCTGATGCAACCGTTGCTATTGCTCAAAAAGAAGGTGCAATAGTCTATACACATGCTCTATCTGATTTTGCAAGTCAGCGTAATAGGGCACTTACTCTGGCACGCGGCAAATGGATACTGTTTGTTGATGCGGATGAGTGGATAAGTGATGAGCTGCGTACTGAGATACAAGCTATTATTGGTGCTAAAAAGAGTATACTATAAGAGAGAGGAGAGTATATATGGTGAGCCTATCTGTGGTAGTTTCTGCATATAACGAAGAAAAAAAACTTGCGACGTGTTTATCTTCTGTTTCGTGGGCAGATGACATAATTGTCATCGACAATGCTTCAACCGACAACACTTCCGAAGTTGCCAAACGATTTACGAACAAGATATTCAAAAGGCCAAATCATACCATGCTCAACATAAACAAAAATTACGGCTTTACCAAGGCAAACGGTGCATGGATTCTCAATATTGACGCGGATGAAGACGTTCCTTCAGAACTTCATAAAGAGATTATCGAAACAATCAACAACACTGAGCGGTCAATCAATGGCTATTATATCCCGAGAAAAAATATTATTTTTGGAACGTGGATACAGCATACCGGCTGGTATCCAGATTATCAGTTACGGCTTTTCCGACGAGGGAGCGGTACATTCCCTGAAAAACATATACATGAGAAAATAGAACTGTCAGGAAAAACCGCATACTTGCAAAACCATCTTGTTCATACCAACTATGAAACTGTCTCACAGTTTATTGACAAGCTCAACCGTTATACTGATAATGAAGCAGAGAATGTAGTCGGCAGTGGACATCGATTTGATCCGGTAGATCTTATGCGTTTTCCAAATGGTGAATTTTTACGGCGCTATTTTGCACAGGAAGGGTATAAAGATGGACTGAACGGTTTGACACTTTCGCTTCTCATGGGTTTTTATCACTTAACGGTTGCTGCAAAAGTCTGGGAGAAGAATCACTTTAAAGAGTCAGATAAGGCTTTTGATATATTTGAACGGGAATGGTTGAGAGTGGTTACTGATACGGAATATTGGCTCGAAAAAACAAATAAAAAGCATCAACGGAATATGATAATTCGATTAGTACATAAAATAAAGAATACGTTGACTCATTAGTATATGAACAAAACGAGATGGTTGATGCTGGTTGGGTTTTGCGGGGTACTGGTAAATATTGTTGTTTTATACTGGTTGTTATTTCGTTTTAGAAGTGATGTTACGAGCATAATCCGCACTCATTCAGAAAAACTGGATGCAGTTATTGTGAAAGATAAGCAAGCTACCCCACAGAATTTGCGGCAGGAAGAAAAAGTCAGTACTGTTTCGGAAGAAGTCACGTGCGGGCAGGTGTGTGTCGAAAAAATTGACGATCTTACGGACCGGGTTAAACAACTTGAACTCACATCACAAGTGCAACCAACTATGTCACCCAGCTCGACAACTGTTGTGAGTAGTAGCGAACCTACCGTCAAAGAGCTGCTTATTCCCTTGGGAAGTGGAAAGACCAACTTGAGCAGCTGGACCGATGTACCGGGACTCAATGCCTATATTGATACTAACAACTATGGACGGATTAAATCGGTGCGATTTGAGGCATCCCTCCGGGTACCGAGCGATAATGGATGGGTGTATGTCCGACTTTACAATATAACCGATAATCACCCTGTTTGGTTTAGTGAAATTTATTCTGAGCGAAGTAAGACAGTGCTTAAAGAGTCAGATCCAATACTGCTTGATAATGGTAACAAGCTTTATCAAGTTCAGATGAAGAACACGCTGGGTGCAGAATCCCTCCTCGACTCAGCACGTATTAAAATAATCCTAGAATGAAGACAGTTTTTATCATTCTTGTCAATTGGAACGGGTGGTCCGATACGATAGATTGTTTGAATTCTCTTGCCCGTATTGATCAAACAGGGTTACGTGTTGAAATTGTTGTTGTTGATAACCATTCGTCTGACGACTCGGTAGAACGATTGACCCGTTATATCAAATCTGATCATCACCGTAAACAAACGATAACGTTATTGCCACAGAAACGGAACACCGGTTTTTCCGGCGGGAACAATTGTGGAATTCAATTTGCACTTTCCCGTCAAGCTGATTATATCCTGCTGTTAAATAACGACACTATCGTTGACCGCAAATTTTTACTGCACCTTACCAGATTTCTCGCGGAAAATGGGCAGGCAGGAATGGTAAGCCCAAAGATTTACTTTGCGAAAGGTTACGAATTTCACAAGAATCGCTATCAGCAGTCTGAGCGGGGAAGAGTCATCTGGTATGCCGGGGGCATCATCGACTGGAACAATATGTATTGTTCACACCGGGGAGTAGACGAGATTGATAGCGGGCAATACAGTAGACCTGAACAAACAGCGTTTCTGTCAGGATGCGCCATGTTGATACGAAAGGAAGTGTTTGCCTCTGTTGGTCTACTCGATGAGCATTATTTTCTCTATTATGAAGATGTTGATTTTTGTATGCGGGTCAGCCGGTCCGGGTACGGAGTGTATATCCAGCCGGAAGCGGTCATGTGGCACAAAAATGCACAAAGTACTGATTTTTCGGGTT
>JACQMD010000093.1 GCA_016203755.1 Candidatus Roizmanbacteria bacterium | reverse complement strand
GAATAAATACGTAATAGAGATGCATGAAATATAGGAATTAACAATATATACACAATAATGTATATTTTAGGTCATATTGTACGTAAACTTGTCGATTTGATTGAATCGACTGATATACTGGGAAGGCAATTCCAGAGAGTGTGTTAAAGCAGTGGAGTTGTTATGGAAATTATGGAAACCTATCCAAACAATCCTCAGGAAAATCATAAGCATCTATCAAGGCGCAATTTATTAAAGTGGGCAGGTACAACAGTTGGAACGCTTGTTCTTGCGGGTGTGGCGCCTTACACATCAGGATCATCTGGAAATGGAGAAGAAGCGCCCGATCAAGTGTCACAGGAAGGACCATCTGCTCCTGATCAGCCTCCGCCGCGCACTATCCTTCAGGAGCCCGATCCAAACGCACACTTTCCCTCTTTGGGAATGATTGTACAAGTGCTGACCGCTGCAGAAGGAAGTATGTGTATTCATCCAGTTCCTCCTTCGTACCGGTATGGAGAAGGAACTGCAGCAGTTTCTGTTCCGCGGGGAATCAATGATATTTTTATAACAAGTATTTATTCCGGTCCTCAATGTCGGGCCGATCAGGGTGCATATGCCGAAAAATTAGCATTTCAAAAACAACAAGGAGAGGTAGTTATTCCCGTATTTGTTGCGGGAGAGCGTGGACTTGATGAGGGAAGTGCATCGTCTACTATTCAGCGATACGATGTCAATGAGGAAACTGAACAGGAGGAAATGCAACGCATTGCGACGAGTCAGATGGGTGAGCATCAGGGATTCCGGCAGCTGGTAGGCGCTTGGGTATGTTCTTCGGATCCGGTTCCGGATGATGAAATTATTGTACCCTCTGTTTTTCCAGCAGCACTCCGTAGTCCGGATCAGTCGATTTTTGGAGATCAGCCGGTCAATGTAGAAGTGTGGCGAATGATGCAGCGAGGGGCAGTATTAAAAGAAATGATAGAGAATAATGAGGATCCTGATTATCAATTATGGATACATATGTTTCTTCATGAAGATCTCTATTGGGCACCTCGTGAGGAGCCGGATACGCATAAGACCGTTGGTGAATTATGTCTTGAAGCAAGTGATTTGGGAGGTATAGACGTACGGGTCATTGGGATGACTCCCATGTCCCGTCAAGTGGGAAATGTGGTAGAGATAGAATTTTGGCCGTGGCTACAACATCATGATGCTAATAAAATGTTATGTGGTGAAGGTGTGTATGCTGCATACCGCTGGATGAGGGCTAAAAAACTTTGGCTAAAACTTCCTTCCGAAATGCGAGTGGCAGTAGATGCTAAGGTTGAACGAATGACCCGCGAGTGGGATACAGATAAAATAGTAGCCGTGAAGGAGCCGTGGCGTTTTCCATATCCGCAGCCTGAACCTGGGTATGTCATGACCGGAGTTGTTGCCACGCTTACTTTAGGTGGTGGGTTATGGGTAGCCACTCGTATGGGGGATATGTTCGTGATTTATTGTTTTGAGTAATGCATGATGCCAAGACGCTCTGAGCGCATGTCTTCGACCAGTTGATAAAGTTGTTGCGCCAACAAGCAGGAAAGATTTCTATCCGGTAGGCGCATGTATGTTTCTTGAGTATTCTGCATTTGATCAAGTGCCGCTTGCGCGTATCCTGCCACCTGTTCGGGAAACAATGCATTGCAATAATTCGCTGTCGGTACACGGAATATGTCAAAAAGGTATGGTGAGGGCTTTTGCAGACGTGCGATGTTTCCTTTTCCATTCACCATATCAATAAACGCGCTCGCCATAACAACCATCTGACTTCTTCGGAATCGAAATGTCATAAGAGGAAACATTATACGCCTCGGTTCCAATTCGATGAGTGGGTGGATACGTTTTTTCCGGGCAGTATCAAATCCGTCAAGTACTCTTTGAATATTACGTTGGTATGGAACAGTCTGATCGACGGGATACCTCATTTCCAGTGCTTGTGGAATAAATTGCGTCGGTACATGGAGAAATTCGGGGTAACCTGACGGGTTAATGCGATAGATATAATGATCCTGCTTCAATTTTTCAAAGTCGGCAGATCCGTAAATACGAAATGGGTTGTCAAGTTCAAACGCTTCCGGTTCTTTTAACATGCTACTAGTATACCGGTAGCAACAAGTGAAGACTGTTTACAGTACAAAGGTGTATTCAGAGGAAATAAGAGTATCTTCGGCCGTAATGAGTTCGATCTGGTACTGGTATGTTGATCCGGCGGTTAATCCTTCCAGTTCAATCTGATGGGATGTCTGAGGAGTTTCAGAAACAGCCAATTCTGTTTTTCCAAATGGTTTTTGATAATAGAAGATAAGTTTGGATTTGGCAGGTTCGGTGGTCGTAAAAAAAATGGTTGCGGATTGTCCGTCAGTTCCCCGGATCAGAAGCGGTGCCCGAAGCACCTCGTGTGCGCGAGTTTCCAGCTGTTTGGTTTTTTGTACTTGAGATACCGTTATAAACCCGACTCCGGTGAGTACCACAAACAGCGCAAGCGGGATTAATACTGCGGAGAGGGAATGGAGCGGTATCTTCCAAGTGCGAAAATAATCAATCTTTGCCTCTTGTGCGCGTTTGAATTTCATGAGCTCCTTGGATGGCAGAAATGTGCCACGGCATTCGGGACACCGGAGAATATACACATCATTGGGTACCGACTCGCCCCAGTAACGAGAAAGCGATGCACCGCATCTCGGGCAGTTTCCCGAGCCTTTTTTCGTTCGGAGCGGGACGTGCTGCACTTGTCCAAGCTTCTCCGCGGCAGCTTCTGAGATTCTATTAATTTCTCCGGCGTCAAAAAATACTCCGCCACAGGATTCGCAAACATCCACTTCGATGGATCCCGCAGCAACCGTATGAATCTGTTTTGAGTGAAGTACACTGTTGCAGTTTGGACAAAGAATGGTTGCCATATGATTGTGTATCGCAAACTAATTATATACCGATTTATGTAACAGGACAAAGTAAAGAGTTAAACTCACCGTTGCAAACAAGTTGATGATTCCAATCGTGATAAAGAGGCGGGACCGATGAAAGAACAGATGTTTTTTCATAATCCGGAAGAAATGGTAAATGACGAAAGGACCTGTTTTGCCATGCGCTCAGCGGCAGCCCTATCTACGCCTGGAAGAAATGCACGTGATAGTTTGAAAGTATTTTCATTTTGAACGATATAGTAGTGTGTTATTTCTCCCTCCTGAATTGTTGAGGCATTGTACGTTGCAACTTTTTCCTGTTCACCGGTAGTGGACTTTGGTAGTTGGGCAGGGTAGGTAATGGTCAGGGTAAAGGCTGGTATCGTTTTACCCTGATTCGTATACGAATAGGTGAGTATATCTTCAGCTGATTGTATTTGTGCGTCAAATACGAGAGGAGTTTCATAACTGATCGTATAGTGTTTGGGACTGGTGAAGACTTCCCATCCGGCAATATGGTTGGGTCTGGGCGTGGGATTGAGCGCGAAATTTGGCACAGGTATGGTTACCAGCGTTTCTTTATAAATGAACGATTTGATGATAAACATGCCAAAAAGCCAGCCGACTAAAATAAGAAGAATGGTCCACACCAGAAAAGGAACTTTAAAATGGGCAATTCTATTGAGTGTAACCGGAGGCGTCGGAGAGGGTAAAATTACTGGTATAGTCGGTGTTGATGAGGTATCCGGCTGCATTGCTTTTTGAATCGGATCAGTAAAACTCCCTGGTTCATTCATGGTAGTTTTATATTCTCATGCTTACCTTGATACTGTCAAGAGATATTACTCAATTTGACTTGCGTAACTGATTTTAGGTAAACTGGTAGTTTTACTCTATCTGCCGTATGCGAAGATGGTGTTGTTTGATTGTTACATTTTTCATCATAAGTCATACGTGCGTGGACGCACAGTCTCCATCCGCTCTTGCATATGCTCCCAATCAACTGGTTGTTCAATATAAGGAGGGAGTTTCGCCTGATGAACTGTATGAACGAGTGAGCGTTCGGTGGAAGGAGCGTAAAAAATTCCTGATCGGAACTATGAAATTATTCTGGAGTGACTTGCAGACAAGAGTTACCGGAAGCACCACTCCTGAGTCACAATTACTCCAGCTCATTGAGTTTGACCATCGTATCGGAGTGAAGGCAAAAGAGCGGTTATTTCCTTCTGACGAAACCGCAGAACCGCCGTTTTTTCTTCTCTATCTTGATGGCACTATGACTATCCCGCAAGCGATAACGCTCTATCAAAATCTTCCCCTTGTTACATTTGTCGAACCCAACAATTTGTATACCGGATCAGGCAGGTAATACGGTAGAATTTTATTGAGCAAGGTAGTATACTGAGGCGCAATGATTGTCTATTTCACTGCATCAACGG
>JACQMD010000003.1 GCA_016203755.1 Candidatus Roizmanbacteria bacterium | reverse complement strand
TGAAATTTCTTGAGGATTTGGAGTTGTTTGGGTATTCATAGTGCTAGTATGAAATACTTATGACGAAATTGCAACATGTCAATCATTGTTCTATTGTTCTATCTCTCCCAAACATTATCCTCTGGAGCGAAATCGACTTGATATTCTGGTATGCCTATTGAGATAGCGTATTCTTTTGCTTCCTTATAAAGAATAGGGTTTTGCAAATCTACTTTAAAGACTTTACCGGAGTAAATAATAAAATGATACCTGTCATTTTTATAGTCCGCATACCAGTCAGGATGTTCAGGGTCAAATGATTTACTTAGTATCTTCGAAATCTTTTCGCCGTCTTCTTCCGGTATTTCGACCGTATGAAGCTTCCATTGTTTGAGCCAGGGAGTTTTATGCTCGGGTGTAATGGGCTCAACTTTGGTGCTAGTAATTGTTAGTTTGCTCAAAACCGACGTATCACCAAGACTTTCTTCAATAATAGTTCCTTTGTAGCTCATAGCGACAAGCATCCACACAACTTTAAATAGCTTTTTCTCTATCGATTTTTATTTCCAAGTCAGACATAGTTTGGAGAAAGGATTGTTCCAAATCGACCCCAAACTTATCGGCAAGTACCAGGACGCTCCACAAACAGTCGGAAAGTTCATGTGCAAGTTTTTCCTTCTCTGCAACACTTTCTCCTTTAGCCCTTTCTTTTGTCAGCTTTATCAAATCCTCAACATCGCCGGCAAACCCTTCGGCTATTTGCTCAACTGTCCATTCTATACCGAATTTTTCCGTTTCAAGTTCAGCATACTTTTTTCTTATCTCCAGTGCTCGTTGAGAAAGTTGTGAAAGGTTCATACGAATTATAAGCGGAGGGATACTGGACCTCTATGACTCGTTATTCTTTAGCAGTCTTAATCCCACTACATTTTTTCTCGTTATCACCTTTTTGCCTGTTTTGGATTCAATTTCTTTTCTGGCATTACCCGCCACTGTTCCACCTTCTCTTGCTACCTTTTTGTTTGCCGGGAAGTCTTTTGGTTTTCTTGTCCCCGAGATTTCGGTTGTGGCTGTTTCAGCAAGCATATTTAAAACCAGTTCGAGATTGGTCATGTTGTCCCGTAAATTTTCTTTCTTCAAACCTTTCAGGTTTTTGTATTGTTTAGTCGTCAATCCTGCCCAAGCCTGCGATATTTCGTCAGTTAGAATAGCAAATTCCTGTCCCTCCTTGACCCCGCGGTTTTCCCATTCATCGGTTAAGGCTTTGCGGATCTCTATGCTTTTTAAGCGTTGGTTAATCCAATTTTGACTGTATCCTTTTTTCAGGTAAGTCTTCAATGCTCGATTGATAGCCAGTTCTGGATCGGCAGTTTCTTCCAACCGTTCATACCCCACACGGGCTAACCAAAGCTTGAATGGTTCGGCACTGGGAGAAGGGATAGATTGTATTATGCGAAGCATAACTTCAGTGTCTGCAACATCGGTAAGATAGTATTTTCCATCAGATGCGCGCATTTTCAGTTGTACGATTTTTTCGTACACCTCACTGCCTTCCTTTTGGAGTTTAATCTTTAAGTCGCTCCAATACCTTCTGGGAATGGTAGTACCGGTCAACACTCCGACAACATCGACAACAGAAAAATACCACATCTCTTTCTCGTTTTCCCAGTGACGTCGGATCTGTTTTCCTTCAAAGATCGCAATTTTAGAAGTTTTTTTCACTATTCTATTCTACCAGATTTTTGTAGGATACTGGTATGAATTTCCAATAGTGAGCTGGCTAACACAGCTGTATTACAATTAAATCGTCAACACATCCATGAAAATCCGCATAAAAAACCTCAAGCAAAACGTCCATGAGTATCTGCGACTGGCAGGTATGAATAAACACGATGCAGACATGTTAACCGAACTCGTGATTGAGCAGGAAATGATCGGCAATCAGTTCAGTCCGGTCGGCGAACTTTCCGGTAAACATGCACGGCTTATTGACAACATTGAAAACACATCGGAGGAAGTAGTGGTACAGAAACCCGCCCTCCAACTGATAAAAGGAAATGGCAGACTGGCGCCACTCATTACGGCTGATCATCTGGATGAAGTGATTCAAAAGGCAAAAAAGCAGGGGATATATGCGCTGGGCATTTATGACAGCACCTATAATGATTTTTTCGATGTCATTTGCCGCCGTATTGCGGCGAAAGACTGTGTGGCGATTATTGTTGAAAACGGCGGTCCTCAAGGAGTACTTCCTTACGGGGGTAAAAGAGATGTAACAGGTACTAATCCCATTTCCTACGGCATTCCTACTCATAACTATCCGATGGTCTTTGACGCGGCAACCGCAATGCACGCCTATGGCAGGATTGCACAGGCAAAAGAAAACCGGGAGAAACTTCCGGATAACGCGTATGTCGACAAAAAAGGCATTATCACCACAGATCCTCATAAAGCCTATGCTGTTCTTCCGTTTGGCGGTTTTAAGGGGTTTGCAATCAATCTGTTGATAGATGTTTTGAGCGGCGCGTTAGTGAGGGATAAAAGTGGGCTTGACCAACCCCTTGATTCGCAGCGCTACCTGGGGACGCTTATTATTGTCATTGACCCGGAAGCGTTTGGGAATATCAAAGATTTCAAGGATGCCACGACTAAGCTTGCCAAGGATATTATGGCGGTACCTCCAGTTAATCCGTCGCAGCCGGTTCGCATCCCGGGTTTTAGAGGTTCCCGACGTCTCGCTGAATTTAAAAAGAAGGGGTTTGTTGAAATTGAAGATAGAGAGTGGAAAAAGTTTTCTCAGGCACTTGATAAAGTTAAGAAGACTTGATGGCACAATACTGTTATGATCCATCTTAGCCAGAAGGATTACCTTTAAACTAGAATGGAGTAAATGTTTCAATATGCCAGGACAATACAAACTAGATATAGAGAACGCGTTATCGAAAAGACTAGACAGACTTATTGCGGTAGGTGAAAAGTTTTATAAGGAGAAAAGTCACCCGGGCAGAACGCAAGAATTCGAGGATTGGCGAGAAGAAATTAATGGAATGGTAGATACTGTTTGGGGGAAAAATAATCATTATTTTGGTAGTCTTTCTCGTGTTTCAATTTTTCCTCGTTGGTTTGACCCAAAGATTCACGGGCCATTCCAAACTGGAGAAGTCGGACGAGTAATAACTGACGCTCAAGCACACGATACTGATGCTGCTTTCGCTATGTATAAACAGGGAGTTGGAAAAATTCTTGCCCTTCTTAAATCAATGAGAAACGATGTTGATGACTTTGGAGTGCCTGAAAAACAGGGGACGAAAGGAAAAGAATACCCTATAATTGATTTTCGACCAAACCTTACAAATTCAAATAACCCATCTTTTGAGAATACCAATCAACAAAGCCAGACACAAACTTCCAAAATTTGGATTCAAGACCTTTCAAAAACAATAGATGAAAAATTAAAAGATAAATCGCTTGAAACTCACGAGAAATCCTTTCTAGAAAGAGTGAAGGGAGGACTAACTACTGTAAAAACTGTAGGAGAATTAGTGGGTCTTGCAATGGAGGCTGGTGCAGCTGTTGGGCTATCAGCATCTCGAGCTGCGCAACTTTTAGGAGTAGGAAATTAATTTTCCACCGTCTAATTCATATCTTCATCTGGTTTCCTAATATTTAACCAACCACCCTTCTTGGCTTCTCTGATTTTTACTGCAAAATCTGCAACCATTTGGGGTGGTGGGTTGATAATATTTTTTGGAAGATTTTTTGACCGATGGATCATTCTTATTGCTCTCTCCCTTACCTCTTTATCGTTAGGTAATTGATCAAAAGCTAAATGGTGCGTATTAGCATAATTTCCATTCTTCCCGTATCTCGAAAAGAAGTCATTAATATGTTTAACGTATTTTGTGCTTTGAGTGCCCTTCGGAAATCCTGTATACAGGACGAATTCCTTATGAATTCCTCCAACATCTACTATAAAATCCTGTTTAAATAGAGGAGGATTAATTTTGTAGTCGTATGCATAAATTCCGAGCACTTCGTCATTTGTGCCGGGTGGATAGGAAATCATTATAGTCCCCAGATGAAGAAATCTCTCAGAGGCTAAAGCTTTTAGACCTTTCTGAAAGGCCGGATGGGATTTGCACCAATCCACTATTTCCTGACGAAAAGGCAAGGTTTCTAAAACGAGATCTTCCCAAGAAGTACCCATGATTTATGTTCTTTTCTGTACATTTCTGTAGATAGCTATCAATTTGAGCGGGATAGGAGAATCGAACTCCCTTCTCATCCTTGCCCCGCACAAGTTGCTTCTTTTGAGCGGTGGAAGGGAATCGAACCCTCGACCTTCTCCTTGGGAAGGAGACATTCT
>JACQMD010000079.1 GCA_016203755.1 Candidatus Roizmanbacteria bacterium | reverse complement strand
CAGTATAGGTAGTCTAAAATGATTCAAATCATTTTAATATTTTAGTGTCTTTCTTTTTTATTTCATTGTGAAGGTAACGCCATACACCAGAACCTTTTCCAGAACTGGAAAATTCGCCAGTGACTTTAACCAGTAAAGAAGTGATAAAGCGATCAATCTTTTCTCCCTGTACCAGTTGATCGACAACCACCTTACATCCCTTCCGTAAGTATTTATACGACCTACTTGCAGAAGAGATCGTCGGAAAACTTACTCGCAGAATATTTTGAATTACTCGATAGTCATATCCTTTTCCGAGTAACACATATATTCCTAGTCGTTTCATTAATACAATTTTTTCTGTTGGAGTAAGAAAATCATTGAGAAAGTTGTTCACAAGACGTTTATTCGTCATCCGTGAAATAGTGTCAACAAATAGATCTTCAAGCTGTCCGTAAACCTCATCTCTTATTGGATATTTAGATACTTGCGACATGGATTAATTAAAATTATTCAAATCATTTTAATAAGTGCTTTTGTTTCTTGTCAATAACCAAAGTGAAAGTTTCACACGCAGGTTACCTTTCTAGAACATGAAGATTAGTAAATCGATTAAAGAAGTTTTTCTCTCAACGCCGTCTTTACCCACGCGGCGAGGTTGAATGAGGAGGGATTTTTCTTCAGATACTCATTATCAACTTGAATAAATCCATACGCGAATGCAAGGTCTGGTTTTATTTCATGTTCAATCTCTGCAGAATAAAACGTACAATATTCATGTTCTATATACTCACTTTTGGGATCTTTTGAGCGATAATACACAGAGCCGATGTCATGTAACTGACTTTTAGCAACGCTCCTCCGCCATTCGCGCTTGAGACAACGTATCACGGCGTCATTTTCATCCTCCATTGTTCCCTCCTTCATCTCCGGATGACTCGATGCAGTAACATCAACAATTCCGTCAAACACCGGGTGCTTGCGCACCTGAAGATATATCTGATCTTCGTAAAACAGCGCGATAGAGAATGCTTTGTGGAGTATCCCTTTCTTATGTGCTTCCCACCGCTCAATAGAACCGGTAATTTTTCCTGTTTTAGTAACTGTCGGGATATAAATAGTTTTTTTGAAATAGTGAAGTGTTAAGTTATGTATCATGTATTATGTATTTAACAAATGTTCTTCATACTTCATACGTAATACGTTATACTTTATACAAATTCAGCTTTTCTGCCGCAGAAACGCCGGTACGTCCCATGGATCTTCCTCCGCAGGCACATCGCCATTGGATGATTGGCCGGAAGGAGGAAACATACTGCCTCCCTGTTGATCATCCTGTTGAGGTGGAGGGGTATATCTCTGCCGTGTTATTAGGGGTCGTGGAGGTGGAGTGGTCATCTGAAGCAGTTTTTGTTTGGTCTCATCAAAACCGGTTGCAATCACAACCACTTTAATCTGGTCTACCATTGATGCTTCAATCGTTGTTCCAAATATGATGTTGGCATCCGCATCCACATGCTCAGAAATAATTTTGGCGGCCTGATCAACTTCATCCATCGTCAGGTCGGCACCACCGACGATGTTGAACAGCACTCCTTTTGCTCCGTCAATTGATATCTCAAGAAGTGGTGATGATACTGCCGTACGAGCGGCGGTGGTTGCACGATTTTCTCCAACTCCCGTACCGATCCCCATAAGCGCCGATCCTGCATTTTGCATGATGGCCTTTACATCCGCAAAATCCACGTTAATAAGTCCCGGGGTTGTGATAAGGTCTGATATGCCAGCAACTCCCTGTTCAAGTACCGAATCAGCTACTTTAAACGCCTCAAGAAGCGTCATTTTCTTATCAACGGTCTCAAGCAGACGCTGATTGGGAATCACGATAAGCGTATCGACTTTTTCTTTGAGTGTCTGGATTGATTCCTCAGCCACCACCATGCGCCGTGTTCCTTCAAACTGGAACGGCTTGGTAACCACTGCAACGGTGAGTGCTCACAGCTCTTTTGCAATTTCAGCAATCACCGGCGCTGCACCGCTTCCTGTTCCTCCACCCATACCGGCAGTAATAAATACCATATCGGTATCAAGCAGCTGCTCTTTTATTTTTTCCCGCGATTCCTCGGCTGAGTCTCTCCCAATATCAGGATTTCCTCCTGCACCCAGTCCCCGCGTTACTGCTTCACCAATCTGGATTTTATGAGGAACTTGAGAATTGAGAAGTGCCTGCGCGTCGCAATTGACGGTAATAAAATCAACGCCCTTAATCTGACTGCTTTTCACCATAGAGTTAACTGCGTTGGATCCGCCTCCGCCAACTCCCAGTACTTTAATCCGCGCAAATCGTGCAATATCAGGTTTAATTAACATGGTCAGTAATAATAGCTACGTGATACGTGCTCATACTATCAAAACGACGACAAAAAGTAAACTACTTACGAGCTTTTTCAGAAACAGTATTGACTAACAGGAAAAACCGAGAAGATTATATCACGGTAAAAATGACTTCACAAGATCAATGAGTCGCCCAGCTGTACCTTTGAGCGGAATAGAGGGGACAAACGATGGTAACTTGATGAGTGAAAAACCCGCTGGTTCAACCTCAATTTTCATTCCGTACTTTGCAAGACCAACAGAAGTTGCAAATGCAGGAGAGACTACTTCATCGGTCACTCCCTTAATCCCAAATGGGGCGCCAATTCGAAACGGAAGTGCAATACTTCTTCGTGCCGCATCCCGAACCCCCACTGTATTGGCTCCTCCACCGGTAATGACAACTCCTGATGGCACCATTCCACCGAAACCGCTTTTTTTAATCTCGTTTGCAACAAGCAGGAATAGCTCATTGAGTCGGGGCTTAATAATTCCATCGCTCAATGTTTTTTGCGAAACTGATCGAACATCCTCAGGAAGATGTAGCGATGAAACATCTATTTCATCATCATTATTATCAGTTTTTGCCTTCTTTTCCTGTTTTTCATTCTTTTCATCAGGATGCGTAACTTTTCGTCGCTCCCGGCTTAAGAATTTCTTAATCTGTTCCGCGCTTTCAAGCGAAATCCGCAGTCCAATTGCAAGATCGTTGGTCACATTGCGCGCTCCGACTGGCAAGACCGATGAATATGAAAGTGCCCCTTCCACATAAATAGCAATATCGGTGGTACCTGCTCCAATATCTAACAGTACTACCCCTAATTCTTTTTCGGTTTCCGTCAGTACGCTTTCAGCAGAAGCAAGCCCGGAAAATACAAATCCGAGTGGATCGATCCCCACCTGCGAAACGCATTTCTCGAGATTTTTCAAAGATGTGACACCCCCGGTCACGAGATGAGTATTTACCTCCAAGCGTATACCGCTCATTCCTACCGGATCTTTTATTCCCTCCTGTGAATCAACGGTAAAGAAACGCGGTAGCACATGAATAATTCTTCGCGCCGATGCAAGTGACACAGCCTTTGCCGCTTCTATGACGCGAATAACGTCCTGTTCAGTAATTTCTTTTTGTGGTTCAGCAACCGCCACTACTCCATGTGAATTCTGTGAAGCAATATGGGTTCCTCCCACAGAAATGAAGGCACTATTGACCTGGTATCCTGCCATGCGCTCTGCCGCCTCGAGACTTTCAACAACGGCGGTGGTTGCTTCTTCAATATCAACAATTTGTCCCTTTCGGATACCTTTGCTTTGTGCTTTGGCAACACCCATTACCGAGAGATTACCATCTTCATCAATAGAGGTGATCACCGTAGCAGTTTTATTAGTGCCTATATCAATCCCTGCAACGATTCGTTTTCGCGCCATATTAGTAATATCGTATCACAGGCTTGCTAAACCGGAAATCGATTTCTTTCGGAAACCTACCTTCTATTGTAAACACTGACAGCATGGTTTGTAAAGAGGACGATAACAGGACAGGATCGTTTGTTGTATTAAACAGAATATGAACATCGTGTTCCATCGTCAGTTCCATATAGGTTGCATTATAAATCCGGGCTTCTACCGCCGCAATGCCCTCCTCCTGAAGTTTACGAAGTACCGCAATGGTGACGAGCAATTCTTCACTTTCGATCCGATCGCCGATGGTAAGAGGTGGAATGGATGCCTGAATAAGTGGCAATTGCTCAGTTTGATGATATGCAACAACACTCCCTTTTTCATCCAGAATAAAACCATTCATAGATGCAATACCAAGTACAGGAGAAGGAGTAGGAGTTGGTTGAACCCAGTATGTAAAATTCATGTCAATAATGGTATCTTTCTCCTTTACAATAAGCAGTGTAACTCCTGATAAGACCAACAAGAGTGGAAGCAGCATGCCGATGACGCGTAATTTCCGGCGAAATGCTATATGCTTTAGCCCGATGTTCATATGATTGTTGGTGTTTCGAGAGCTCTACAATGGTATTGATGAGCAATGCGGGAGTGGCTGTCTGCTGGTTGAGTATGACTCCGGCTCCCCATCTTGCTAGTTTTTCAGCGTTTTTTTTCTGCTCATCGAATGGTGCATAGGGAAGCGGTATCAATACTGCCCGTTTTCCCAACACTGCAAGTTCGCATACCGTATTTGCCCCGGCACGTGAGATTATTATAGCAGCTTGTTGGAGAAGCACCGCACTATCGTCTTGTGTAACAAATTTTATGGGCAAATAATCTTGTTTCTGTTTGGGCGAAAGTGACTCCCGCAATGCACTCAACCGTTCATAGTCATGAAATTGCGAATCTCCACATTGATGAATGATACGATAGTGTGAAAGAAGTTGCGGCAGTGATTGCTCAATAAGTTTATTGACTGCGTGTGCACCTGTTGAACCACCGGTGACAAACAGCAGACCCTTTTCCTGATTGGTCTCAAGTATTCCCTTTACCGTCTGATCATGTGGTCGAGACTGAAGGTACAGTGCTTTTCTGATTGGATTGCCCGTTACGACGATACGTTTTCTCAATCGCGGAGAAAAATGGACTACACTTTCATCCCAGCTGACTGCTATGGCAGCTGCCCCAAACCCGAGAATACGATTTGCTCTGCCGGGAATTACCGCCTGATCGTGCAATAGTACTCTCGTACGGGCAAATATTCCCGCGGCAACAACGGGGGCTCCCACATATCCTCCAAACGAAAGAATAAGGCAAGGGTTCAGACGGTATAGCAATAGAAGCGAACGGAACAGAGAGTATAAAAAATATACACAAAACCAGAGTGCTGAAAATGAAAAACGGTGAGGAAATCGGGCTGCAGAAATAGGATGAAAGGCAATTCCCCGATGAGTAATGGTTTCATATTCATAGGAGAGTGATTCTTTTTTCTCGGAAAACGTAAATTTTCGTCCGACGAAGTGAATATCCCACGCTTGGTCTTTCAGCAACTCCTCAATCACGGCAATTGCGGGCGATAAATGTCCTCCCGTGATGATCATTGTCTTTTTTGTACTCATGTTCTTTAGTTCCTGCGGGCAATACTTAACAGAATACCTATCATCGCAAATGAAACAATAAGATTGGATCCACCGTACGAGATAAATGGTAACGGAATACCGGTAAGAGGAAGGATCGATACCATCGCTCCCAAATTAATGAGCATTTGAAATCCGAGCGTCACGACAATACCCATTGCCACTAGCCGTCCGAATCGATCACGAGCAACAAGCGCTATGCGGATCCCCTGATAGAGCATCACTAAAAAGAGTAACAACATAAGTGAGGCACCTAAAAAACCAACTTCTTCACTGATAACTGCAAAAATTGAATCGGTGGTTACCTCAGGAAGGTAGGCGAATTTTTGTCTCGATTGACCAAGTCCCACTCCAAACCAGCCTCCCGATCCTAACGCAATGAGAATCTGTCGAAGATGGTAGGAAGTCCCTTGCGGATCGCTCTCCGGATTGAGGAATGTTTTCACCCGCTCCAGCCGATACGGGGCAGAAATGGCAAGCAGCAGTACGGAACTCACCATGAACGGTACAACCATACCAAACTGCCACAGCGGCGCGCCGGATACAAAATAAATAGTTAATGCAAGAAGCACAATAACGACTGCGCTTCCCAAATCCGGTTGCAACACGACGGGCACAATGATAATTCCCAATAACAAAAGAAAACTCAGGAGCCGACCGCGCTCTTTGTATGAAAACCACGCTGCAAGATAAATCACCAGCGCAACTTTTAAAAATTCTGTTGGTTGCAACGTCGTAAACCCAAGGTTAAGCCACCGTGATGCTCCGAGAGCAGATATGCCGATACCGGGGATAAAGACCGCAATTAACATGCCGATGCTCCCGATGAGAAGCGGCAATGCAAGCGGGAAGAGCTTTTTGTAGTCAATTCGCATAAAAAACATCATAACAACCAGTCCAACAACTAACCATTTTGCCTGTTCTTTCAAATAATAGTACTTATCTCCAAAATCGTTAAATGCAGCAATGGCTGAAACATTAAAAATCATCGCAACGCCAAAACATGCAAGCAATACTGAAAGAAGTGCCAGGAGCGCCGCTGGAGAAATTGGGCGGGTAGTCTGTTTAGCTGTGTGTGATTTTTCCTTTCGTGGTGTTAATTTTTTGAACCGCATGGGTAAAGGCCTCCCCTCTTTCAAACTCGTTCTTGAAGTGAGCAAATGAGGGAAATGATGGTGAAAACAATAGTATATCACCCGAGTCGGCAAATCTTAATCCTGCCTGTACCGCATCCGGCAACAACACATATGGTCCAACAACCGGTATAGACAGGTCTGATAACAGTGGCCGGATCTCCTCGGTCCCCTTGCCGTCTAACAACACAATTGCCTTTGCCCGTTTCTTAATAGTTTCAACTAAATCATTAGTTGGAAGATTTTTGCTTGTCCCTCCAACAATAACCACAGTCTTCTTTTCAGGAAATGAATTGAGAGCAGCAATGCCAGCAGCGGGCGTAGTCGACGTCGTGTCGTTGATAATCGTAACACCGTTGAATGTTTTGATATGTTCAAGCCGTCCGGCTAAACCAGTAAATGAACTAATAGCACTTGTAAAAATATCTGGATCTATATCAAGAATAAGACCTACCGTGCTTGCAGCTGCTGCATTTTCTCTATTATGTTCACCGGGAATTTTTAACGGAAACAAATCGCTATACCAATGGTCTGCCGAGAACCACCATACTTTTGATTTTGCTTTTTCTGCGAATTTTCTTGACTGTTCATTATTCTTGTTCAAAACAAGATAGTCATCCTTATTCTGATACTTGAAAATGTTTTCTTTTGCTTCTGCATACTCTTCGATCGATCTATACCGATTTAAGTGATCTGGATACAAATTAGTAACAACAGCGATGTGTGGACTTATCCTGTGCCATCCGAAACTTTCAAGTTGCCAGCTGGATAATTCTAAGACAACAATAGAATCTTTTGAAATTGTATTTAAAAGTTGTAACGTCGATGTACCTTTCTGATTACCAGCTAAATGCGAATCTTTTCCCGCTGATTTCAAAACGCGATGAATGAGTGCACTCGTGGTACTTTTTCCGCGAGTTCCGGTAACACCAACTAGTTGTTTAGTCGGAGATAACTTGAGAAACAGACTCTCTGCCATTTCGATAGGAACATGATGATCACGGGCAATCTGTAAATAAGGAGAATCGAGTGGGACTCCCGGATTGCGGATGACTATGTCCGCAGTTTGAAAATCTTCCTCCCGATGCTCTCCAAGAACGTATTGGATCGGATACTTCGATAATTGAGAAATCCCGATCTGCAGATCTTCCCGATTCCGCAAATCAGTAACAGTAACGTGGGCACCCCGCTCACAGAAAAACTCCGTTGTGCCGATACCGCCACCCAATATTCCCAACCCCATAACGAGTACTTTTTTTCCAGAAAACGAATCGTCGTTCATCATCTCAGTTAAGATAGGAAACCCAAAGACCAAATACTGCAAACATAATGGCAGCAAGCCAGAATCTCATGACGATCTTTGGCTCCTCCCATCCGATGTATTGAAAATATAAATGCAACGGAGCAACCGGAAAGAGTTTTTTATGATAAAATCGCTTCCAAAGAAGTTGCAGTAACGAACTGAGCGCTTCAATCACGAACAATCCTCCAATAAGCACGAGAGCAAATGCTTTTCCCAAGATTAATCCGATCACCGCAAATGTTGCTCCAAATGCGAGTGCTCCCACATCTCCAAGAATAATCCGGGCAGGATAGACGTTAAAATACAAAAATGCAATGAGCGCTCCAATGAGAATTCCGATAAATACTGCAAGTGGAGTGTCAAGAAGACCCGCTGAAATGACCCAAAATGCACAAAGCGCTATCATAAATAATCCTGCCGAGAGTCCATCCAAACCATCAGAAATGTTAAATGCATTGGCAAAGGATAAAATAACAAATGCGGCAAACGGAATATAGAGAACCCCAATATCAAACACACCAATAAGTGGCACGTGGACGATACGAATTTCAAGAAGCGAATATAACCAATACGAGATACACATCGCGAGTACGAGTTCAAGTATCATTTTGTGTCGAAGTCGAAGCCCAAAAAACTCGCTTGTATTGAGCACGAATGTCTTTTTTATATCATCATACAATCCGATGAGTGCAAACGCGGTAAACGTAAACAGCAGGATTTTAATTTCATCCTGCATTGACGGATAGAGTGAAGTGAAAGGAAACCATTCCTGTATATAATGAAGGAGGAGAAAACTCAAACCATACATAATCAGCGTAATTACTATTATCAACAATCCGCCACCCACCGGAACACCAGCTTTTTTCTGGTGAAACCGGTCAAAAATAGGCGTAAGCAGTCCAAAGGCGTCTTTGGTCTTTTGTTGTTTTCGCTGAAACTTCAATCGATACAAAAGATTAATATACGGAACAAATAACAGACCGTGTACCAGAAATGAAATAATAAGTAATCCCAATAAAAATTCCATACATTACCAGAGAGCGCGAAGATAGGGTATGAACACAATACTTCCTACTATTCCCGCTCCAACAGCGGTCAGGAGTACCATCCCCGCAGCAACGTCTTTTGCAATTTTCGCCTGTTTTGCCCACTTTATCGTGACCAGATTGGTTACTTCCTCAATTGCAGTATTGAGCATCTCTGCAACAAAACCGAGCGTTATGGTGAAAACTAAAATAATAAACTCAAAGCTGCTCACCCTGAGGAATCCAGCAAGAACAAAAACAAAGAGAGAAACCGCGGTGAAAATCCTGAAGTTCCGGTGGTTTCGAAACGACCAGGCAATTCCCTCTATGGCGTGTTTAAAGTTTTCTGGCATGGGCAGTAATTATATCAAACCGGGGAAATTAATATCCCCGAACCAGTTTTCGTATTGATTCAACAACACAGACAATCCAGTATGGTAAACCAATTGGCAAATCCATCGCGTGTATATAGTGTTGCTTATTCCCTCCAAATCCTGCTTTAAATTGTGTCAGTCCCCACCATGGATGATTAGTACGATCCGTATCAGCAATTCCCCAGAAATTATAATAGCGTATTCCTCTCCGTTTTGCCGCCCTTATTGCCTCCCACTGAAGCAAATACGCTGCCGGAATCTTGGACGGAATTGATGCACCATGATGATAGATTGCGTAATTTCCATAATACAGGAAAATGCCACCTGCTAGCAAGTCTTGATGGTAATGGGAAAATAGCAAATCTGCCATGCCGGATTTTGAAAAAACCGCAAATTCTTCACGAATTGCCTGATGTTGGACAAACCCATGACGAGATGCCGTTTGCTCATACAATTTGATAAATCGGTTGATATCAGCACTTTTTGTTACGGTAACTCCATCGCGCTCCGCACGCCGAATTAAGTTGCGGGTGGTTTTTCGCATTTTCCTCAGAATCTCTTCCTCTGATTGTGAAAGATCAACTACCAGTACCAACTCTGCATCCATGCTATGTATCGGAGCACTCCGGAATCCTAATGAGAAGAAAAACGGTGCGTGTGTTTGATCGATTAGCGGACTTATTCGGATAAAGCTTGCTTTTTCTGTCTTGGCAAGTGCTTTAATCCAGTCTAACCAAATGGTGAAATGCTTGATATTGTA
Organism: Candidatus Roizmanbacteria bacterium; assembly: GCA_016203755.1. GTDB lineage: Bacteria > Patescibacteriota > Microgenomatia > 2-01-FULL-40-14 > JACQMD01. The sequence goes on along the minus strand of JACQMD010000079.1, from coordinate 1,096 downwards.
TACGCTCATTACCGGCCCATGGCGTACATGCAAAAACGTTCCACGCTTTGCCACAACCTTCACCACTTGACTGATTCCCAACAAATCATCTACTTTCTGTTTGTAATTAGAAATTAGAAATTTGTTATTAGAAATTTTAGAAATCCCCACTCTCCAAATTTTCTTACGCGTACGACGTTCCACTTCTCCCCATTCCCAACTCTGAAAGAGCACGTGCGGCGCGTGTTTGAGAAGAAATAAATCCCATATTGTTTTTTGCTCTATTTGAACAATATCCATATTGCTCTATAAGTTAGGTCAATGAGAGTAATGAGAGATTATTCATTTAGAATATATCTCACTATTTGCACATCTTTCTTGCTCAATCTAGGATGTGTTGGTAAATTAACTATACGAGATGCTATTTCTTCCGCTTTCGGACACATTCTTTTCTTATAACCGACCTCTGATAACTGACAACCGTCTGGATCGATTACATTATGATACCAATTTCCTAATAATATACTGTTCTCTTTTGCTGATTTGATTAACCTATTTGGATCTGCAACAAGCAATGGGTATCTCAAATAAATTGCTCCCGGGATAACGTTGCCGTACTGTTTTGCAATAGCTACTCGTTTTTCATTATATCGTTCCAGCTTCTTCAGTTGGTTGAGGATAAGTATTGCCAATGCGTTTGGATAGTTCTTTGGAAACACGCCGGGAATTCTTCCGAATTTCTCTTCTGGATATACAGGAAATGAAAGGAGTTTCATTTTTTGAAATAAAACAAGTAATACTTTACCGAGAGAAAAGAAATTATAGAGGGGAAGAATGATGGCAAAAAGTATCGGATAAAGAAGTTGTTGAACTATCCAGATATATGTTGGAAATGACAATTCATTTTGAATTTCATTTAGTTTTTCTTTGGGGTTTAATTTGTCATTAGAAGTTAGAAATTTGGCATTTGAGTTAATAGTTGCTATTCCACCGAAGACCGACGATATGACTTTGTCCCTTCCAAACGAGAAAAACGCTGCGTCTCCAAATGTACCTACCTTTTTCCCTTCAACCGTCGCACCGAGGCTATGCGCACAATCCTCTATTACTATTAGAT
>JACQMD010000076.1 GCA_016203755.1 Candidatus Roizmanbacteria bacterium | reverse complement strand
GTTATTATGTCATTCAGTTATTATATTCCCGGTCCACGTAAATATACTGCCTGCCAAGGCCGGAAATCTGATTTGAATGTGTTTGCAATCAATACTTCTCCGTCCCGAACGACTTTGTAGTCAAATTCTGTTTTTGCTCCCCAGGCGGGGAAATCTACTTGTTTTTCGGTGCCGGGCGGGAGAGTAGGATCATCCTGATAGAGCGGGGGCGGGGGAGGGGTTTGGTTTTTAATGCGGATATCGCTCAGATACACTTCCCGTCCATCGTCTTTCCCGTAAATTTCAAACGTGAGTTTGTAGTTGCCGGGTTCTGCGCGTGATTGAATCAGGATGTGATGACCGGTGCTGTTTCGTATTTTTAGATCAACACTCGGGTCAAACACCGTTGCATCCAGTCCAGGACCAAATCCTCCCTGTTCGTAATAGCCAACGCGGTACGAGTGCGCTTTTCGCTCAACGATTTCAAGACCAGCATTCAGCGCCGCCCGGAAAAGAGTTGTTGATACCTGACAAACTCCTCCTCCATCATCGAGAATGGTTCTGCCGCTTTTAATCACGTATGCAGATTTGTAGCCGGTTGCTGCGGAGATATCACCCACTATTTGATTAAATGAAAATACTTCTCCGGGCGCAACCAAAATGCCGGTGGTTCGTGATGCAGCGAGCACCACATTGTGTACCCGTCCGGGGATGGAACCTTTATAAAGCGATTCACCTTTGCCCAGTAGCTCAACAATACCAAGCTCTGCAATATCATCAGTATTTGCCTTTGGATCGACAGTAACCAGTGGCAGTTGGACCTGATAGTGTTTTCCTTCTGCTTTGGTAAACAATGTGCTCAACAGCTGTTTTGCCGATTCCCTGTCAAGTTTTCTCCCTGGTTTACCCAGGCGAAACGCAGTGACGCGGTTGGTCGCTTGATTGAACTCAAAGAGCGGCTCAACGGGTTCAATAAGAACTTGCGAAGCAATATCATCCAGTTTTTCATCCACAACCGGTGTATCGTAGGTCATAATAGCAGATAGATTGATAAACGTTGCCGGATCGTTCAAAAGGTAATTAACAAATGACTGCAGTTTAAAAGCAGTATTTGCGGTCCAGTTGTCAGTCCGACCCAAAAGGAGCGCCTGTTGTGCCGCAAGGGAACTATCATAGCGGAGATTGAGAAGGACACCGGAAATGGTTGTTGTCTTCTCATCGTAATGCAAGGTAAAGTTGCTTTGTTGCAGCGGTTGGCTTTTCTGGTTGAAGAGAGCAATGATTTCTTCTTTCGTTTGTCCTGCCAGCGCATACCCTTCAGCTGAAATTCCCGGATAGACCCGACTCTGATATTCCCGCAAAAATCTCCCGTACAAAAATCCGCCCAAAACGACTATGCCAATAAGCACTCCAAGTTTTAATAAAAGTAAATGCTTGACCGTTTTTATTAGGAAGGGTATCATGATAGAGCTATCTCATTTCGTTATATTTTGTCGGGACGGCACGTAGTATACCAATAAAATGGCAACCGAACAATCTTCACAGGATATTTTTCAGGCTCCTCAATCAGTTGAGCCGGAACTACCCACGGAAGGAGCTCTTGAGCCGGCGTTAACTATTGAAGGATACGAACCTCCTCCGCAAACCCCTTCCGATGAGTTGCCGCCTCCACCAGGGGCGAGCGGTTTCAATAAGCGAATTATCATCGTGATTATTTTAAGTCTTCTTATACTTGGCGGGATGGCGTGGTTTATCAGCCGGATGGTAAAGAGTGATACTCCGGAAGGATCAGTGACCATGACGTATTGGGGGTTGTGGGAGGAGGAGGCGGTGATTAAACCGATCATAGACGAGTATAAACGTGCCCATCCCAATGTGACTATTGAATATAAATTACAATCATTGATTCAGTACCGGGAGCGACTGGCAGCTGCGCTTGAGCGGGGAGAGGGACCGGATATATTCCGTTTTCACAATACGTGGGTTCCGATGTTGCGTTCTGTCCTTGCTCCGGTTCCGCAAGACGTGTTGAGCCCGGCACAAATTCAGGATACCTATTACCCCGTGGTCCAGAGAGATCTGTACGTTAATAATAAATTTTACGGCATCCCGCTTGAGATTGACGGGCTGGTATTGTATTACAATAAGGACTTACTCACCGAAAAAGGAGTATCGACTCCTCGGACATGGAATGAATTTGAAGAGGCAGCCCAGGCGTTGACCGTCAAAGATGGATTTGGAGCTATTACGACGGCCGGAGCGGCGATGGGAACGGCTGAGAATGTTGAACATTTTTCTGACATTCTTGGATTGCTCCTGTTTCAAAACGGTACTGATTTTTCTTTATTGACCAGCGATCCGGCTGAGCAGGCCTTGACGTACTACACGCTTTTTGCACAGCCGCCCAATAACGTATGGGATGCCCAGCAGGACAACTCAATTGTTGCGTTTGCCGGAGGGAAAGTGGCATTTATGTTTGCCCCTTCATGGCAAGTGTTTGCCATAGAATCACTTAATCCAAGTCTACACTATGGCGTTGCGGGTGTTCCGCAACTGCCCGGAGCAACACCGGTTTCATGGGCGACCTATTGGGTAGAAGGAGTATCTGCAAAAAGTATTCATCAGAATGAAGCATTTGCTTTCTTGCAATATATTTCTTCCAAAGAGACACTCGCAAAATTATATACGGAGATATCCAAAACACGAAAATTTGGTGAACCATATCCACGGCTTGATATGGCGGGGGAACTCTCAACCCATGAACAACTCGGTCCGGTCATTGTACAGGCTCCTCAGATGCGTTCCTGGTATCTTGCATCCCGTACTCAGGACAATGGTATTAATGACAAAATCATCAATTACTTCAAAGACGCGGTAAACGCTGTTGAGAAAGGTTCAAGCCCGCGGGGAGCGCTTGATACTGCCGCACGGGGAGTGGAGCAGGTGCTCAAGGAATACGGACTGAATAAGTAACGAATTCCTTATTCCCTCTTTTCAAGTCCTTTTCATTGGTATATGGTTATATAGGTATATGGCCAATTCTGACAGGTTAACTATGACTGCTTCGATGGTGCGGGCGCTTTGCTATGCCGATGTGTTTGAGTATCCGCTTACTCGACAAGAGATGGAGAAATATCAAATAGCAAATAGCAAATATCAAAATGACATATCAAAAATCAAAAAGATGAACGAATATCGTTTACATAGTAAAGATGACTATTACTTTCTTAGCGGGAGAGAAGAGCTTATAAGTGTGAAAGGTCAGAGAATTATCTATTCTCAAAACAAATTGATGATTGCACGAAAAATTGCAGGTTACTTGAAACTCATTCCGACTATCCAAATGGTTGCTGTTACGGGTGCGCTTGCGATGAGAAATGCAAAAAGAGATGATGATATTGATTTTCTTATTGTGACAAAATCGGGAACCGTTTGGACTACGAGATTGTTATCAATCGTCATAACTGAATTATTGGGTGTCAGGAGGCGACCGAATGATACAACATTTTCTGATAAAGTGTGCCTGAACATGTTTATTGATGAAAACCATATGGAAATTCCAAAACATGAGCAGGATCTATTTTCAGCCCATGAAGTTGTGCAAGTGAAGGTTTTATGGAGTAAGGAAGGGATAGCAGAAAGATTTTTTGGAAGAAAATGAATGGATATCGCGATTTCTTCCAAGTATTCAGTTGCCTCGATCAAAATCTCAAAAAAACGCCAAATACAAAATACTCAATACTGGATACAATCAATCGTTCATTGAACAATTCATAAAGACAATCCAGTTACAATACATGCGCCCACGTCGAACCCATGAAGTAATCCGGGACGGGTATCTTCGTTTTCATCCAAACGATGCGAGGAAGTGGATTATAAAGGAATATCAGAAGAGATTGAGGAAATACGGATTGGAATGATATAATTGATTACTTGCCGCGGTGGCGGAACCGGCAGACGCGTAGGTCTCAAAAACCTATGGAGCTAACACTCCGTGAGGGTTCGATCCCCTCCTGCGGCACAAGAAGAGTTTTTTCAACTATGAAAGAGATACGTGTTGTAAGTGATAGTACATGTCAGGTAGTCTTATATTCGCCTGATGGATTAGAACAGGAAACCGATAAAATCGCTCATGATATAGCATCCGACTGGGAGCAGGCAGGATTAGAAGTTGTAACCGTTGAATCCCCGCATTTACCACCTGAAGGTGAACAGGACTGGCAAAGCAAAGTATATCTGGATGGAGAATATGTTATAGGAACCTCTTAAATACGGCCTGCTATTCCGTAATTTTTACCTGATTTGCTATAATATATTTAGCTTGACGGTAAAGCAAAAACAATATGACAGAGAAAAGTGGTGGTCAAAAGGTGATCGATTTATTGATACTTTCGGCGGGTTTCGCATTCCCTGCAGCAGTTGTTATCATTGGTTTGGTAGGTTTTTCCATGGCTCGGGAAGATCAGTCTCGTCTCCGGCAGACTCCTTATCCGACGAGAGGTCCTCTTATACAGACTGTTCAGGCAACTGAAATGGTTCCTGGTTTACAGGAGCAACTTAATCAGGAACAACCCGAACAAATCCAACCGACGGTAGTAATAATGTCTACCGCAACACCTGTCCCTCCACCTCCGCAGGAACCAACTGCTACACCACTTCAACAACAGGGAGTACTCTATTGTG
>JACQMD010000096.1 GCA_016203755.1 Candidatus Roizmanbacteria bacterium | reverse complement strand
GAACATATTTCAAGGAAGATGCAGTGCCGTATGAGGTGCTTACCTACGAGCATGTTAAAATGGGACGCGGCAATGCTACCATTCGGCTGCGCGTCAAAAATCTACTGAGCGGCGCAACATTATTTAAAAGTTATGTGTCAGGAAAACGTGTTGAGGATGTACAACTTGATAAACAACGGGTGACGTACCGCTATCGAAATGCAACAGATTTTGTGTTTGAACAGGATGCATCTGAAGATCCGGTTGAGTTTCCCCATAGTGCCCTTGGAGATAAAGGGAAATTTTTGAAGAAGGGTATGCAAGTCGACGTGCTGTTTTACGAAGAACGGCCAATTGCTATTGAGTTACCGATTAAAGTAGCCTATGTGGTAAAGGAAGCACCTCCTGATGCGCGTGGTAACACGGTATCAGGCAGTTACAAAGAAGTACTTCTTGAGAATAATCTCCGGGTCAAAGTTCCTATGTTTGTCAAGGACCACGATGCTGTCATCATTGATACCAGGACAGGAGTATACGTAAGCCGTGGATAACCATCGAAACTATGTTAATTGTTGCTGCATATGTTGTAAGTTTATTTCTTGTTTGGAGAAAAGCGAAAGAACAACTCTGGTCAGAACGTGTTGTTTTTGATACTTCGATTGTAACGTTTCTCGGTGGAGTCATTGGTGCACGATTGATCTACATCGGGACCCATTTTGAGGAGTTCGGTCTGCGTCCTCTTTCGTGGATAGTTTTTACCCTCTTTCCCGGTTTTTCTCTATTCGGTGGACTTGCGGCTGCATGTGTTGTCTTTGCATTGTTGATGGGCAGACAAAAAGAAATACCGCTCTGGGAACTTTTTGATCGGTACGTCGTGGCATTTCTTGCCGGCTCACTCATAGTATATACCGCTACCATCATGCCAAACTATCATCCGATTGGCTGGTATAAAACAGTTGTTCTGGCATCTCTTATTATTTTGTACTGGAGACTTAAAAGCCGGGTCAGTCTGTCTCCCGGGACGAGCGGACTTATCCTGCTGCTGCTTTTTTCGTTGAGTATGTTTTTTATTGACTTTCTGACCGTATTTCATGTATATTACGGAAGACTTGGAGATGAACAATGGGGAAGTATTACGCTTAGCATAGTACTGCTGTTTATATGGGTTCGGAAAAAGAGGATAGGTATCTCAAAATTTTTCAGCCGTTTAATCATAAGAAAAAGGAAGAGGTCATAATACTATGTCTCCTATAAAGGATCAAAAAAAACTTGTACGTGCAATTATTGCTGCTCTTACGAAAGATAAAAAAAAAGCAGTGAAAGCCCTCAACGACCTGACGAAAGAAGATCCGTTGCAGGATCCTGCTCATGTATCCGATAATGCTGCATCTGATACTGACGCGTTTGAACAGAGTTCGCATGAACGTATCGAATCGCTTCAACGCGAGCTGACGGAGCGCATTGCAACTATCGACCATGCGATTTCACGGATTGGTGAAGGAACATATGGTATTTGTGAAGAGTGCGGAGTACAGATTCCCTCTGATCGTTTGACGATCATGCCCACGGCAACGGTGTGTGTTTCGTGTGAGCAGAAGAAGGAACAGGGGTGAATGGAACCATCAATTCTTTATGAAGATTCCGATATGCTCGTGGTTGATAAGCCTGCGGGAATGGTAGTGAATCGCGCATCAACCGTTACGGCGCCTACACTTGAGGATTGGGCTGCATCACGGCTTTCCGCCATAACTTCGCGGTCTCAAGGACCAAGGGATCCGGCGATACGAGTAGAGTTTGCCAGCCGAAACGGGATCGTGCATCGGCTTGACAAAGATACTTCCGGCGTGCTGGTGATTGCAAAACACGAAGCAGCATTTGAGCGGCTCAAACAGCAGTTTCAGGATCGTACCGTAGCTAAACAATATATAGCTCTTGTCCATGGCCGTATGGATGCGCCGGTCGGAACAATCCATGCCCCGGTGGGGAGGTTGCCATGGGCACGAACAAAGTTCGGCGTATTTGCCGGAGGGCGGGACGCAAAAACGCTCTATGAAGCAAAAAAAGGATACCGCAATCCGGTAACCGGCAAACCACTCACGCTTCTTACCGTGAAACCCCATACCGGTCGGACCCATCAGATTCGTGTCCATCTGCGATACATCAATCATCCTATTGTCAGCGATCATCTGTATGGAGGAAGAAAACAGTACCAGCTCGACCGTCAATTCTGCCCTCGAATGTTTTTGCATGCAGAACATCTGACATGCAATCAGCCCACCACCGGTACATTACTAACCATCACGAGTGAGCTTGCGCCAGACCTCCAACAGGTGCTCTCAACTCTTGAGGTGCAGTAAGTATACTTGACACTCCAAAAGCGCTATTATATGTATATATACTATTAGTATGGCAACTCGCAAGTCTTCATCTGCTATCGGGAGGACAGTTACTGTTGTTATCATCGTATGTTTGATTGCGCTTGCCGGTTTCAGTGTTCGTATGTGGAAGTTCTATGAGGCCCGTCTATGGAAGTATGAAGGTTCATTCCACGTGCTTGATAGTACAACACTTACTCTCAACGTGTATGCGTATGACCGGCAACATATACAAAAAATTCAATTACCGGAGGATGTGTATCTTGATGTACCCGGCGGATACGGATTCTATAAACTGAAAGATATTGGTCCACTGTCTGCGGTAGAGAAGAAAGGAGAAGAGCTTTTGTTGAATTCGGTTATGTCTACCATGGGGGTGCCTATTGAGTCGACAGTAACCACACTTCCTTTCTGGGATAGATTAGTTACTCTTTGGATTACGAAGATGAACCATCCGGTAGAGGATACTATTGATATAGCAGACTATCCGGTTTTTGATACCGAGAAACGAAATGACGGGGTTGAAATTAACAAAATGGACCCTCGAAAAATTGATGTTGTTCTTCCGAAACTGTTTTGGGAATCTTCCCTCCCGGCTGAAGATATTTCTGTAGGCGTGTATAACGGGGGCGAAACAGCTGGTTTAGCAACCGTTACGAGTCGACTTCTGGAGCGACTGGGTATACGCGTCGTTGCGGTTGATAATTGGGAAGAACAGTTATCCGGCAATTGTGAGTTGCGTGTTGACCCATCTCTTAGTCGCAGCAAAACCTTTATTCGTCTGGTGAGTTTGTTTCCCCGTTGTGAGCAAAAAGAGCAAACAACTGAAGCACGATTCGGAATACAGCTTATTGTGACCGACGTACCGTGGAGTCAACAGTGAACTGCAAGATGCGTTTAATATTTTACAAAAATCGTCAGCAGGCGTTCGCCAACATCTTTAACAAAAAACGCACAGTTGTTTCCCTGGTTCATCAGAAGTTGTATTAAACTGCGCCCGATATCATCGGGTAAGGTTCCCAGATATACCCCGTTGTTATTTTTTATTTGTAATTCATAACGGCGCCTGTATGGAAACACCTGTTCTCCGATTGAGATATTTTGGATGATTACGCGGGGCGCAAGATTAATAAGATTTACCGATTTTGCTTTTTGAGCATCAACAAGAAACATATCAGGTGAAAGACACCGTGTCCCGTTATCCTTCGATACTCTCGAAGCGGGGGAGGCGGAAGCATTTTTATACGCTTTGTATTTTGCAAGGTTTTTAAGCGCTATTGGATTGTATGGATCTTTTTGCAGCACCATTTGGTAGGTGATGCACGCGTCCTGAAATCCTCCACATTTTGCTTGCGCATACGCGAGACGGTTGAGGACTTCAGTGGTATCGGCAGAGGTTATGGAAAGTAGCTGTTGGTTGAGTCGTACTGCCTCATCCCAGCGACCCTTCAGTGCTGCTTGTATCGCTTGATCTTCCAAGCTCAACATAGTAAGGAGCAGTATACTGAGATTTCTTTCTATTTGTCAAGCCGACGAAAACAAAAATGATATAATACAGAGTATATGTCAGGACATAGTAAATGGAGCACCATAAAGCGACAAAAAGAGTCTCTCGATCAAAAACGGGGACAAGTGTTTACAAAACTCGCACGGGCAATTACCCTTGCAGTGCGGGAATCAGGCGGCAATACCGATAGTACCAGCAATTTTAAACTTCGCCTTGCCATCGAGAAAGCAAAAACGAGCAACATGCCCAGAGATAATATAGAACGTGCGATTGATCGGGCTGCAGGGAAGGGGGAAACGGCTTCCGCCTTAGAATATGTCGTATACGAGGGATATGGACCGGGAGGTATTGCGGTGATTGTTGAGACAGCAACTGATAATAAACAACGGACCAGTGCACTATTGAAACACGTGTTTGAACATTCAGGAGGAAATCTGGGCAGTTCCGGAAGCGTGTCATTTTTATTTCAGCATCAGGGACTTATTAGCATCAAGAAAACCCCAACTATTACCGAAGACAGCGTACTTGAAAAGGCAGTTGAATATGGCGCCATTGATATGGAAATTGCGGAGGATGCGTACGAAATTTATACGGAGCGGGAACAATTACATGCAGTCAAGGAAAAACTGGAGCAGGGAGGATTTGCTCTTTCCGGACATTCACTTGTTTTCAGACCTCAAACAGCCATTACCGTCACCGATAAAAAGCAGGCAGATCACCTCATTGCGTTTATGGAAGAGCTTGAAAATACAGAGGATGTGCAGGAAGTCTTTGCCAACTTTGAGTTACAGGTTTAGCGGACCCGTTGTATGAAGAAGATTGTTCAGCGTTTTCGACAGATTCGATTCTCGAAAAGAAAAGAATTTGTCGCAATTACCATCATTCTTACCCTTGGTTTAATCTCTACCCAGATTGTATCTGCCGATGTGCGGTATTGGTTGCTTCTGGCACTGACGTTTGCCGCACTTGGTGGCAGTGCCATTGGACTTCGTGAAAATTTAAAAGGGGTCAAATGGTTCACGCTTTTATTGGTTCCTACCATGTTTACCGTGTCAATCGGGTTGTTTTACTTTCTGCTTCCAGTACGATGGTTGACCCGGCTGCCCACCGCGCTGTTTTATGGAATAGGCATGTACGCAATTCTGCTTGTTGAGAATATCTACAACATTGCAACTGAGCGATCTATTCAATTGCTGCGGGTAGCCCACGCTGTCGGGTTTCTCGCAACCCTTGCATCGTATTTCTTTTTACTCAACACAATATTATCCTTCCGGTTAACGTCTTACGTTAATAGTTTGTTGAGCGGGATTATTGTGTTTCCGCTCATAATCCAGGCGCTGTGGGCGGTAGAATTGAAGGATCGGATAGATTCCCGTGTTGTGTTGTACAGCTTTTTCTTTTCGCTGATTGTTGGACAGCTATCGTTTAGCATGTCATTCTGGCCGGTTAAACCAATTATGGGCAGTTTATTTATTACAACTATTACGTATTCTCTCATTGGAGTCGGCCAGCATTATTTCGCAAAACGTCTGTTTCGGAATACCATTCTCGATTATGTAAAGGTACTGGTTGTTGTCAGTATTCTCGTTTTGCTCACCACGCAATATCAATGACCGGGTAGGGTAGTGGTGTAGTTTGATATAGATATAACCTATAGTTATATATAACCTATAATATAGCTCGTGGATAACTTTTCACGATAGATTCTTATAAAATACTATCTATTATGCGTATTGAAGGTACATTTTCGAAAGAACGTTACCATAGAGGAGGGAGAATACAGTTTCCCTCTATTTGACTACAATAATGTTTTAACAGCTCACTGAAAATTAGCCTCGAAAATTATTATACAGTTTGTTATTACGCTCTAAATAGATAATTTCTGTCAGATGCAAGAGGGAAGTGCTAACTCTTACAGTACTCTCACAGATATCTTTTCAACAATTTACCCTCGAAGTCATTAATATAGCTTGTATTTATAGTCTAAATTAAGTCTTACAAGAGTTTCTTCAAAACAGAAGCGGGAATCGATACCGAAGTAGTATGAGTATTCAGCCTCAAAAGTGCATGATTATACTATTCATACGGTCTAAATTATTCATTATGCGAATCGCGGCAGGGAGCATACTCTCCATGTTCTCTTCGTTTCAACTCCACGTATTCTTCAGAATTTCGAAAGAAGAGAAGCAAGGAGAAATCTGTCGAACTATTAGGAGAGTGTAACATAAACACTTACTCTCTTTCGGAAGGGACTGTTGGGTAAAAATTGTTTATCCCCGGCAGGAGAACGGAAACTTGTAATGACGCACAATCATACTTTTACGACATACTGCTTCGCGGACCTGCGGAGGAGTGGTCAAAAAAAAGAGAAATTAATGTTCTTTTATTATGATAGTTTTTGTTGTTGCAATGCTTATAAAAATTTCAATAAAACAATCGTAAATACTTCTCCGAAAAAAATTTCCCGCTATTTTTCCCATATAACAATCGTAAATTAGGAGTTAAGCTTGTCATATCAATGGAAACCTTATACTTGTTGAGTTCTCCCCTGCACTTTTTTCGTGTAACGCATACCTTATAACGTGTAACGTAAAACGTATACCTTATTTCAATGGTACACGTTATACGTTACAAGTTACACGATTACGTATACATTCTTATAATGTAGAACGCGTTTTAGGGGCGTTTTTGGGGGTCGGAAGCTTTCTTCCGCAATAAAATAAGACGTTGCATATAAGTGAGCATTGAATGGCCAAGGAGAACCAGGCAGTACGTCGTAATAAGAGCAGCGCCAACAGATCTATGAGTCCGAAAGCAAAACGTATAGAAGTGGTGTCGTAATAGTAATAAATAAAGCTTCCGCAAGTGTCATCTGGTAATCAGTAAGTTGTGACATGTAAATCTTGGGCATAACTCGATGGTATGCAGTTAACAAAACAAAAAGTGCACTCAAAAACCGTGCATAGAGATAAAGACCAATAAACAAGGCAAACTGGCTATTCCAGAATCGTGTATCGAGAATGGTAATGGAAGTTAGAATACAAAGGCCGATGTAAAAAGCAAATGACATATATTCACGCTCTTTGTCAGTCAAGGGTTTTTGAGAAAATGCATGATTAATGGTTATGTATATCGTGAAGAAAAACCTCCGAGCATAATGAGTGATCGAGTATCCAATAACAATGGAAGAATAAAAACAAGCAGTGGTAACAGTGTATTACTTGTTAGTTCAATACTGTTTTGGGATATAAAGTCAAAAAGTGCGGCAGATAAACCGGTAATCCCTAAAACAGTCAGTGCATATACGTCTACCTCGGTTGATTGGGGAAAGACAATATCGCGAAGTTTTTCTTCGACGAGTTTACGAAGTGACGAATTCATATTGTGAGCATAGCATTGAATCGGCCACTTGACAATGTCGCACAAGTTAGTATCATGTAGTAAGTATAAAGGATTAGATATTTTTTAACATTTTAGCTAAAATGTTCATAATACATGATACTTTATACATTATACGTTATACAAAACTATGCCTCCCCTACCCGACCTTATGAAGCAATTTCTGGAACATCTTGAAATTGAGCGAAATGTGTCACCGCTTACTATTCGCAATTATCACCATTATCTCAACAGGTTTCTTGATTTCCTTCATAAACGCTATCCGACACTCGAGACAATTTCAGAACTGGATCAGGAGGTAGTCCGGCAATACCGGTTATTCTTATCCCGCTATGCCGATGAGAAAGGATTGACCTTAAAACGCGTCACGCAAGGTTACCACATTATAGCTCTTCGCTCGTTTTTGAAATACCTCGCAAAACGGGAAATTAAAACCATTCCGGCAGAAATGCTCGATATTCCCAAAGGTGAAAGCAGGAGCCTTAAGTTTCTTGATCGCGGACAACTTGAACGGTTTCTTGCGATGCCAGAAAATGCCCGCGATAAGGCCATTCTTGAAGTATTATTTTCAACAGGTCTTCGTGTTTCAGAACTGGTGAGGCTCAATCGCGGCGACATCAATTTTGACCGGAAAGAATTTGGCGTCATTGGAAAAGGCGGTCGAAGCCGTGTTGTTTTTCTTTCAGACAGTGCAGCCTATTGGGTACAGAAGTATCTCGCGGAACGGACCGATGAGGATCCGGCATTGTTTATCCGTACAAGTGGAAGGCGCGATGCGCCGTTAAGGTTGACTGTTAGAACAGTACAACGCCTCGTTGAGAAATACGTTGAAAAAGCGAAACTACCAGTGAAAATCACGCCGCACGGCATCCGGCATAGTTTCGCAACTGATTTATTATCTGCTGGAGCAGACCTCCGAGCTATTCAGGAAATGCTGGGGCATAAATCCGTGGCAACAACACAAATCTATACCCACATTACGAATCCACAATTGAAAAAGATTCATCAGGAGTATCACCGGAAGAAAAGTTAACTATGGAATCAGCGTTGGATACTACCATTCTTACTCAACCTTCAAATGAAGTGATAGTACCGTCATATGTTCAGGTGAGGCAGGATATTGCGGATATGTATCGGGCCAATTACGTGCGGTATAATAAGCATGATCAGGATCCACTGGCCCAGCTGCTCGATGCTAATAAGTCAACTGCATCACGCATTGTCTGTATGTATAGATCGAGAGTGGGACAAGATGTACAGGAACGCTGGGATATACTTGATGAGAACGAAAGGCAAAGAACTGTTCAGTGGATCAGAGGAAAGTCGGATTCAATTATCGCTCATGCAACGGTGAAAAGCGAGGGTGTTCATAAACCTCGCGGGATACGTTGTTTAGAAAAAAAACGCGGTCATGCGACGAGGAAATCATTTCCATCGCGTTTTGAAACAGAGGTGATAACACTTGGGAATGTTGAACGATTGATTCGGACAACTCTCGACGATGAATGTTCAACTATTATTATTAATCGGCGCACCGTTGACATTTTTGGAAGTAATGGTCAAGGAATACGACTGGATATAAGCGATGATCAATTAACAACGGGACTTTTTACGACTGATCTTACATTCAAAACATTTCTTGAATGTAGTTATCGACCAAAAAAGGATGAACTATGAAGTATGAAAGCGGTTTGACTCTATCGGATTATCAACAATTAAAGGTTGCATTGGAAACAGATGTGCGAAATAGTTTATTTCCGACGGTCTCCAAAGAGGAATTAGCAGCATACGAGAAACAAAAAGGAGTTGTATTGCCTCAATCGTTTCGAGAGTTTCTCACGCTCATTAGTAATGGTGCATTACTTTTCGAAGGAAGCGAGGAGCTATTTGGAACAAAAGATGACGATAATGCTCAGGGAGAGATACCTTTACAAGAGAGTATTGATACTGCTCGAGAAACCCGGTTTGCACAGTTGCCTTCTGATTTAATTCCTTTTCATGATGGTGGAATTGCAATGCATGCTTTCGATACTAAAAGAATGACCGCAAAAGACGAATTTGCAATTGTGAGAATAGAGTTCAATAATCCTAAGGTACAAATAGATGATCCTCGTAAATCATTCTTTGATTGGTTCAACTCGTATATTCTTGCAGAATATACTCGACTTTAGAATAAATCGGTTGAATTTGTTTTATCAGAACTCCCCGGACGATCAAATGCCAGTTGTTCACCATCTTGAATTTGAATAGAGTATTTTTTATTTGTTCCTTTCCCTTTTGAGACAATCGGTGAAGACCGGTTGGCCCTTCTAAATTTCCTCTGGATTTGTTGAGTGAGTATACTCGGCGAGTTTCCAGAAGCAAGAAGTCTCCTGATTTCTTGAGAAGTCAGTTGATTTTTTTGTTTGAGTAACAAGGTGAGCAATTCTGCTTCCTCGTGTAACAGCGCAATGCTCTCATATCCGGTCTCTCCGAGTAGATAGACATTTACGGTACGACGTTTTTTTTCTTGTTGAGGAAGTGTTGTCGCTTTTGTACTATTTCCCGTATGATTAGGTTGCATATATTGTAAGATCTCCGACTTGGGAGGAGGTGCGGCAAAAATGGTAGCAGAATGGGAAGCTGCGAGTTTTTCTTGTGGTTCGTTTTGCTGAAGAAGACCGAGTATACCAAGAATTGTTGTATCAGTAAACTCAAGTTTTCTTAGTTCTTCGTCAATTTCTTCAGAACTGAATATTCCGGTTGCATAACCTTCCGCTAGTATAAACACCGTTTGTGGCGTCTGTGAAAGTGCTTCTGCGGTAGTTTGCAACCGTCTCAAAACCGCCATTCTTTTCGGTGTTTGTTCACGTATCCCCTTTTTATATGAAGCTCTTGCCGTGAAAATCTTAGCAAGTTTCCTTGGTTCTCCTTGCATCTTTGCATCCCATGGATACTTCCGCTCAATCTGACGATCTAAAAAAGCAGCAGATGGGATTCCCTCCGGCGATATACCATTTCTTTCGGCTTGTTTTAAAAAAGAATCAAAAGCAGTGAGTGCTTTTTTACAACCCTGTTGAAATAGTTGAAACCGCTCGTCAGGGGTGTAAGAGATGAGTGATTGTTGTATGAGTGCGGTGGCTTCCTCTTGACTCAAGTATGGTTTTGATTCTGTAATGTTCATAGTAAAATACTTACATTGTAGTGTTTTCTTGAAGACAGGAACAATTGATCCGTATGATTTGTACTAGGCAGCAGGAGATTTCCGTTTTTGGATCGGGATGACTGTATCATCTGAAAGATTTAACACGTTTACTAAATCAGCTTTATCGGGAAGTACCCATTTGGTGCCTTTTGAAAGTACTTCCTGTGAGACGTCAAGCTTCTTGAGAAGTTGTGCGCGTTCTTTAAAATATTTCTCGGCAGCCTCTGCTACTTTTTGAACGGCCTGTGCTTCAGCATCAGCTCGCAGCACTCGTGCCTTGGCTGCTCCTTCTGCTTCCAGAATATCTTTTTGTTTTTTCCCTTCTGCCTCCAAAATATTGCTCTGTTTAAATCCTTCAGCAGTGAGAATTGCCGCGCGTTTTTCGCGTTCTGCTTTCATCTGTTTGCTCATTGAGTCTACAATATCCTGCGGCGGGTCAATTTTTTGCACTTCAACACGGGTCACTTTTACGCCCCAGTTATCTGTGGCTTCGTCCAGGACATCGCGCAGGTTTACATTAATCACGTCGCGCGCAGTGAGCGTCTGGTCGAGCGTTTTATCGCCGATGATATTGCGAAGATTGGCTTGAGCCAATGTCGTTGCCGCCAAATCAAAATCTTCAATTTCAAACTCTGCTTTTACCGGATCGGTAACTTTATAATAAATCACGGCATCAACTACTACTGATACGTTATCCTGGGTAATCACTTCCTGTGGCATGACGTTGATGACACGCTCGCGCATGTCGACTTTGATCATGTTTTCAATGAACGGGAAAACAAACGTCACTCCTGGATCGGCAATGGCGCGAAATTTACCTAGGCGGAGAATGATGCCTTTTTCGTATTGATTGACAATGCGAAGCGAACGTGTCAGGGCAACAATTGCAATCACTGCTAAGAATATGTTAAAAAGTTCTGCCATGATCGCGGAATAACTAAATGATTTAATAACAGAATAACAAAATTATAAAATCCATATAGGTGTTTTTCATTTAGTTATTACGTTATTGTGTTATTCAGTTATTTATTTGTATTTTACCACACGTACGGAAACTCCGCTTACTTCCTCAATTTTTACCATGCTCCCCGCTTCAATTTTGGTATCTGCGGTAGCGCGCCAGACTTCGTTGCCGATCTTCATTTGCCCTGCCCGGTGAGGGGTAATAGTCTTTTCTACCCGTCCGGTCTTGCCGATTATCAATTCAACGTTGGTGTGTTTTGTTGGAACGGCAAGTTTTTGTTTGATATATTGCCTGCCGACAAAAATATAAAGAAATGACAGTATTGCCGTGATGCTTACTCCCAGCATTCCGTTGCCGCTCCACTCCCCGACTCCCCCGCCGACCATGAGTGCAATGCCGATGAGAACCAGATCAAATCCTGTTTGCACACCGATAAAAAGTTCCAATAAAATTGCTCCAAGCCCGGCAAATACCAGAAGCCAGTTGATGTTCATATTGTTATTATACTACTACGGAACTCTGATGCGGTAAGAATGAACAATGGTGTCAATTTCGCGTCATTATTTAGTACAAGTAAATCCTTATCTCCTGATACAATATAATCTGCTTTTCCAGCAAGTGCTGTTTGAATAACAAACGTATCTTTTGAATCCCTAACAAGTACCGGGGATGTTTTTGATGGGAGTACAATAACAGCTTTCTGATTAATCAGTTGTATGATTATACTGATGTCTTTTGGCAAAAGGTGGTAAGTCTTATAAATCTTAGGACGTGTTAACACCTCTTCAAGTTTATCAAGTTGTTGCTGGGAAGTTACTAACGTAAACAATCCTTTGCGCCATGCTTCAAGAAGAAAGTAAGGATTTCCTTTCGGAACAATGATACCGTTGACGAGAAGGTTGGTGTCAACGACTGCCTTCGGCTTTTTCATACCGCTTTTTACGAACTTGCTCAACTTCCTCTGTTATTTGTTTGTATGCCGATTCCTCATTTTTCTTTTCATTTCTGTTGCGGATTGCGTCAATGAGCCTAAACGCATCAGCTTCCTGCTGTAGCTGGTTAAATTTTCCCAGCATATCCATGCTGACGATAGCTGCCTGTGGTTTGTTATTACTGATGACAACAACAGGCTTATTTGTTTTTCTCACCCGGTTGAATATCTGGCGATAGTTCCTCTGTATTTCTCGTGCAGAAATGGTATTAGTGTTTATTAAAGACATATTAAACGTAGTGTAAATTATTTGTTAACATATGTCAAGATTACGTCGATACGGCGTCAGGAAGACATGAGGATCGATTGATACTACGCAGCTGCTTTTGGAGTTGATTCCTGAAGTTGGCGATAGAGGTCTAAGGTTTGATTAATACGGGCTATTGAATTAGCATCTTTTAAGATTCTGGCAGTATCGGTCTCAGTTTTTTCAAGACCAGTGACTAATAGTCTATAAAGATCTTCATTCATTGAAATCAACAAGTTAGCTGCTAATCGTATATTTTCTAGTTCAGGATTATCACTGACCAGTTTTATTCTTTTTGCTAAGCTACGCAGTCGTCCAATGAGCGGGTGGCTCTCAAACAAGTTAGCAGCAAGAGGAAACCTTGCTCTTAGTTCACGGCTTTCCTGTATTGCTTTTTGTGTGCTCTTATATATTGTGAGAAATTCGCTAGAAAATTGAGCGGCAACTACGAGCGTTCTCTCTTTTATCGTATTACATGCTGTTTGATATGAGTCTTGTTCTTGCTCTGTTCTTTGGTTTACCGCATCATGCGTATGAGCAGAAATATTTGGATTCCGTCCTAATTCTTCCTGAAAACGTACTATGTATGAATCAAGAAGATCAGTAAAATTTGTTGACAACTCCTCTCCATTTTCATTTCCTTCGATCCACTCCATAGTTTTATAACGAGCTTCTTGTGCAAGAAAATTGCAAAACTCCATCACATGAAAAATTGAATCGGTTCCTAACTTTTCTTTTAGAAACTGTATTACTAAGGAATCAGGTTGCTCAACGTCTTCCAGCGGATTTCCGAGTCGAGTAGAATTCAGTAATCCTAATTCCTCAGCAGTTAAATAACTATCGGCATTGGCTATTGTCCGAGCAATTTCTTCTGATCGTGTTTCTCCATTCAATTGCGCTTTTCTATATACAATAATGCTGGCTAGATCCCGTGGGAGAAGACTTACATAATTGATTGCTGTATGACCATAGGCAATTCCAAGCTGATGAAGTTCTTCAATTTCAATTTTGCTATTGGAGCCATCGAGTGCGAGATCACTCATAATTCTATTGGCGGCACTAGGTATAACAAACCTCATTCCTTCTGGTATTCCTTGTAGTACGGGGGTAAGTTCATCTAACGTACTGTGAATAGTAACTACCATTTGTGTAGCTGCTTTAATTTCTTTTTTATTTGCGTTAACTCTATCTGCCGAGTCAGGGTCAGGATCTGGATCATCCCCGTCCGGGTCACCGTCACCAAGTGGCTCGTTTGGTTCATCGACAACTTGTTTAGCCCGTCTCCCGCCTGTTCTGCGTGTGGTATCTACTCTACCCTTGAGCTCTTCAAATTCTTCAGCTGTCATTTCAATACGGTTGCCTGTTCCAGGCTGAGAATATCCAAGTGTAGTGTATGCTTCGTTAAATCGCTTTCTGGCAGTAGCCCGTGAGAAGTGTGGTATCACCTCACGATGGAATTCATCAAATGTATAGGTTCTTTTCGATCCTTCTCCTTCCTCAGGAGATATATCGGTTGGGGCTGGTGGCTGAGTTGTTGTCACTCGCGCAACATCAGATTGTACGGGTTCTATTTTTGGTACTTGACCGGATGGAGGCAAGTTTACTTTAGTACTCATCAGCCATGATTGCCCTGCAAAGTATAAGGAGCTTAAAAGAAAATTGAGCTGTTCAACAGATTCCGGCGATTCATCCATAGTTTCTACAAATTCACTGGTTGTATGAAGAGTGGTAGTAATGTGTTGCAGTATTGGCGATCTCTGTCTGGATTCTGAATTGGATTCTGCAGTGACGACGGTAGTCTCTGGAGCGGATACAGGGAGAATATTGAGTAATTGTTCAGGAACTCCTTCTTGATGACGGAGTGCGCCAGCAAAAGCAAGAACTGTTTTATCCGGTGTAGGTGTGGCAACGGTAAAGTGCTGGGCATCCGGAGGTTGTAATCCTTCATCGCGGGTCATGATGATAATTCTATTGTATCAGAAAAACGCAATAACATTTCAAATTTGTTATTTGGTAATAGATGGAAGTGCATTCGGGGCAAGGATGATCATAAATCGATCGTTTGGTTTTTTTGCTTTCTGGACGTAGTCGAAAGCCGTTGAGAATGTTTCTCTCCATGTTTGATCACGAATATATTCATAAATTTGTTCCCGATGATTAATTTCATAGTGTTCAATCTTATCTCTCGCTATACCTTTTTTGGCTACATACACAGTAACTTCTTCGTCGTACTCACCATGAGTATCAAGGATTATTTGCATGCCAATTTTGTCATGATAATAGACTCGTGGCGCTACTGAACGAATAGTTGCTTCCGGGAAACTTTTTCGTATCCACAGAACTGCATTCAGTGTCGCATTGAGAGCTAAAATATCATATGAGCGATCATCTCCACCCATCCGAGACGATAAGAATAATGCAAGCGATTCGTTGATTGCAGACTGTATCGTAATGATCTGATCATCACTTAATGTGTCGACATCTCCTTTTTCGTTTAATAAACTCGCTAATACATCAACATGTCTCTGGAAAAACGTTGCTCCTCTTAAATGTTCCCCTTTTCGGTCAGATCGCAGCGAAGCTCTTAATTTTTGGGCAGCGAGAAACATATTTTCTATAGCTTTCCGTACTCCAGGCGTGATAATGTCTGCATCAATGCATTGACTGACAATTTCTGTAGTCTCCTTTTCTGTTAATCGGGCATTTGATTTATTTGTCTCCTCTTCCAGTTTTTGTTTAATGGAATATATATTTTGTTCCAGTTTCTGTGCATACGTAGGTTTTTCAGGTTGTCCTTCTCCAGTGGATTGTACTTGTTTTGCGCCTATAATTTCCAGCCAGAGTCCACCTTCATCTTCATGGAGGATGACTCCGGATGTTTGTCTAATCTTCGAAAGTTGTACGCTAAGATGACTCCGCCCTAGTGGATCACCTTCATAATGCAACTTAATCAATTCGTCTCTACTGATAGGATTGGCTTCTGAGCAGTTGGCCAGTGAGGTGGCTAGTTCGAGTTTTTTACTTCCTGGCTGAAAAGGGAGCGGTGGTTTGTCTGGTTTCCCGTGAGGTTGTGTGTCTTGTGTAGCATGGTTTGGCTGTTCTACCAATGGATTTTCTCTATCTATATAATATCCGGCATTTGGATCGGACATATCTACCCGTGGTATAGGTACACCTTTTGTTCTGAGAACAGAAATGCGCCGATGGATTCCTGCCTTTCCGGCATCTGGTTCCAGATGAGGGTAAACATGCATTCGTAAGTCTTCGACTGAACAGCGGTTTTCCGCGCTGGTTTGCATGAGTCGTTCAAGGACGGAAACTGCTTGTTTGCCAGTCACGACTTCACCGTTTGGCAGTTCATACGCGCCCTCAATTTTAGTGGAGGGTTTAATAATGTAAGGAGTTCTAAGATCCCCCAGTTTAGTTTTATAGTCGGTCAGCATTGCCATGACCGTATCAAACTCTTGTGCAATCGGTGTATACCGTCCTGTTTGATTAACGATGCTTGCGTAGTGCGAAGCGAAATCGAAGTGAGGTGATATCATCAATATCGCCTGCTCAATGAACCATGCTGGTTCTATAATCTCTAGAGGCTCGTCGGTTTGTTCCTCTTTTCGTTTGTTAAGTGTGAGGAATCGTTCTATGGCAGCAAGCATAACACCTACTCTTCGTTCCGATCTTGCTGAAAGGACTTCCGTCTCTCTATCTGTCTTCTCATCTGTCCCCGTGTCAAATGATCCGTATTTTCCAAAGTGAGCTAGTTGCAGTGCGTTGAGTCCAGGAAGCAGTTGTAGAATTTCTGTATCTGAAATATGCTCGTCGTCAAGTTTAAATGCCCCTTTAACGTCGCTTATAAGCTTCTCATATTCTCGAACACGTTCATCAAACTGTTCACGCTGTGTTTTATTTTCTTTCGGTGGCCTGGTACCGATAAACCACTCCCACTGACCGGCTTCCGTTTCCTGTTCTCCTTCTGATGGTGGCAAACGTTGTTTCAGTTGCCACCGGTCAGCAAACTGTTTATTTACCGATCTCATATAATTACCAACGAGTGCTGTGTTGACTATTCCGTCAATCCAGTTAAGCGCCTGTTCCAGCTGTCGCAAAATGTTCACTTGTGACTGGGAAAGGAGTTCTAGCACATCAACCCGTTTTGCGACTTCAGGATCAATGCCACCGAAATTTAAGAGCCTGTTTGCAGTGGCGGTCAACTGTTCATGTATTGCCGCCTCGCGTCCCTCCAGGCTTTTAAGCCGCTCTTCTTCTTCCGGTAAGTAGAGAACGATCGAAGGTTTCTGTATTGTAGCTCGAGTTTCCCAAATAGTACTCAGTTCAGAAACAAGCTGATGAGTTTCCTGTGCGGTTCGATCAAGATTTTCATATTCCCGGTTTAATTCCAACAGTGAATTTACACTTTGAGAAGCATACAAAACATCTTCTTGAGTCAGAAGTTCTTTATGAAATTCTGTTCGCTCATCGGAGGTTTCCATAGCATCACGAACAGTTTCTTCGATGAGTTCAGGACCAGGAAGTTCAACAGGAACTCCCTGGTTCATATCGTCAAATACGGTGTATAAATTAATTTCTTTCGGCTGTTCAGGTGTCATGGTTGTTGTAATGAATCACTAATATCATCTGCAAGTCTTGCCTTCCCATTTTCTACTACTAAGATACTGCCCATTTCTTTTCCCAAAAAAGAAGCGTCAGTTATCGTAAGCAGTTGTTTAGCAAGGTCAGCATATTCAGCGTGGTGTACAAAAGGTGCAGCATTCCTTTTCTCATCTTCACAAGCCTTAAGCTCAACTACGCGAGCAACTGCAGCAATAATCCGTTGGAGTCGTATTGGTTCAAATAGTGTTTTTTCTCCTCTTAGAGAGAGATCAAATGTCGCATTCTTGGTGTAGTGGAGTGCATGTTCAAGGGTAAAGGCTGTAATATGAGAGATTAGTTCTATTCGGGATGGCCGTGGTTTACCTTCCTCATAGTAGAAATCACCAATTGCTTGTGCAACTGCTTGGTACTTGCGCACCTGATTTTCATAACGATTGTACGCAGCAGAATCATCTTTTCTGCTCGGAACTTCTACGCCGAAAAATGGTGCCCAGCGCTCAAATGCCGAGGGACGTGGAATATCAGTAATTTCCTGGCGTTGCATGGTGATACCTGTTGATGAAACCGAAATTCCTGGAGCAATGATTTGACTCGTATCGATGGGATGTTGGACCAGTTCTCTCGTTGCATCGTCAAGTGTGACAGCGCCGGCCAAACGCTCAATGGTTATTGAAACATTTGGCTTTTCAGGTGTGGTAGCAAGAGGGTTACGTGCTTTCTGAGATAAGAGTGTCAGCCAACCTAAATTTTGTCCCAATAGCCCGAGAAGTTCATCTTGTGTTGCGGTTGAAAGCTCTTCGACGTTTACTCCGGTATCTGGATCAACTGAAACATCGAAGCGATTGGTCAACTCAGAGACCAACTCTTCTAAGCGACTATTAATTGTTTCCTCTTGAGTTGCCAGTTCAGCCAGCCGCTCTTTGTCCTCGCGAGATGGCAGTGTAAGGACAGGATTTTGAATCTGTGTTCGTTGCGACCAAATACTTGCTCGTTGAGCCATTAACTGTTGTGTCTCTTGCTTTGCTTGTTCCACAAAACGATATTGATCTGCTGTAGATCGAAGCGTTTCAATGCCAAGACTATAATCCTCAAGATCTCGAGGAGGCAGACGGTGTTCTTGCGGGAGAGTTAATAAACTATCAACTTCTTTGTATACCGAGTCTAGCAAATCGTCAGCTGGCGGAAGCACCACATCTCTCCCCTCATTGAGTTGGCTGAGTGTATCTCGAAGACTAAATTGATTTTTGTGTTCTGCTGACATAGATAAGATATAATAGTTTTATTGCACATATAATGTATAGTGAAGTTTTATTTTAACATAGTTAAACAAGCTAATGAATATTCCAGACCGACTTATCGACATCGACCCTGAACGAAGAGAGAATCTCGAGAAATTTTTTAATACCTATCTTGATACCGTGGTTTGTATGCCTGATGCACCACAGGATAGAAAACTAGCCAATCAAGCACTCGATCTTCGTCGGAGCATTCGCACAGCAGAATTTGATCTAAATGATTTTCTTCTCTCGGTCAATAGTATTGCAGTTAATCCTCATTTCCCGCCATTTGCCCATCTGACCGCAATCCGCGCATTAACGGTCTACATGGAAAACAATCCTGCAAAGCGGGATACTGAACAAGTGCAAGCAATTTTAGCCAATTTTGCCAGTACTGTTCATAGTTTGGGGGCAGAAATTCCTGAAACTGATGAATACCGGGAAAGAAACAATGAGTTACGGATACGAAAATTAATTCTCTCAGCGGCTCTTTACAATGCCGAGGGTCGTGAACCGCCGTTTTTTAACGAGACACAAACAGCGATTCAAAATACAGAAAATCTCCATGTTGTTGCTGAACTCCTTCGTACCAAACCACTGGTACTTCGTATGCCGAGAATACTAACGGTTTCTGTTGGTAATAAAGAGGAATATGAAGTGCACGAAGGATTTCCGATACGACGTATGGTGCTTGGGTTAGGGAGACTAGCAGGGAGGAAAAAAATGAAGGAGGCATGTATCTATGGTGGTATTCCTATACAGAAAGTATTTGATAGGCGATTGCCTAGTGCGTTGATCTGTATTGAAACGACTCGGCACCGTTCTCGTCCTGATTCACAGGGCAATGTACGGCAAGAAAGTAATTTGAACCTTGTCCGTATGCCCTCGTGTATTGAACCCTATGAAGAAGCTCAGCGATTATTTATGCAAAATAAAGAATTGCCGGAAGACCTACTCGTAAATGCACATCTTGTCGGAAGTCTGGCGTATTATCTTGCTATTCAAACGCGACGAAAAGCCGTTGAATACCTGGAAAGCTATGGAGGAGCAGCGACGAGACACCCCAGTAGTATTCGGAAAACATATGAGAGCCGTGGTATATATGGGTTAATTGATAAATATTCGTCAGACTTATTACACGAATACAATGAAGAAAATTGGCATGATACCCGTCAGGAATCACGTCCCAGTATTCTCCACATGGCCGCGCAGGAATATGCGGATAAAATGGGTATAGACTGGGGCATTAACAGTCTGGCTGTTCATACAAAGTATACTGCCATGGCAATGCTCCTTGAATATGATCCAGAGGCATCCTCATATCGGCTCAGAGAAATTGAAGAGATTGAAAGGTTTATCAAGCTGCAGGCGCTCGATGACTTAACGCTTCGTGATCTTGCGTATCTTGCTGATCAGTTTATTCAGGATGGAGAGCGGGAATTTTTGACGGAGGAACAGAAAAATGATGCCGATAGCAAAAAGGTTGCAATCTCAGATATCATTCAGTATGTCGGTCAAAACATTCCGCTGAGCAAAGCAGAGGTAAGAGTTTATGAACAGGACTTACGTGATTATCTTCTCGATCTGGTACAAGTGAGATTTGAAACAATACAGGATCAGTGGTATGAAACAGAGGATGAATGGGTAGAAGATCATTCTTTAGGCACTTGAATGATCTGCTATACTTGCAGAAATGAGACTATGTTAAACCACGAAATCTTAACAGAGGAACAGTTTATCAATTTTAGTCCAGAGGATGGCATGGGGTCAGGACGAGTCGAGTTACTGGATGTTGACCCAAGCAAAGTTTTCATCGATGAAACTAGTCAAAAAAGGCATACTCCAGATTCACTTGCCCGTTTACAAGAAAACATTGACCAACTAGGTGGTGTTCCCATTCATCCTCCAGCAGTACGAGTCCTTGAAGATGGTACAGTTGCAGTTATTGATGGGGCTGCACGTTTCATGGCAGCAAAAAATCAAGGAATTACTTCTGTGCAAGCTGTTTCTCATGGCGAAGTGGATGATAAGACTGCTTCGCTCATGAGACTGTCTGCAAATGGTATCCATACGTGGGGGACTATTCAGGAATGTCGCGAGCTTGCAGATCTTAACCGTAAAGGGCTTAAAGCGCGCGAAATTGCTCGTAGCTATGGCGAGGATAAAACGACCATAACTACAAAAGTTGACATAGGGTATATTCCTTCTTCTCTTCTCTCGCGAATTGAACAGGACATAACAAGCAGTGAGGAAAGGGCAAAGTTTTGGAGTCTTCGTACACTAAATAAAATTGCACAACTAAGACTGCCCATACCGGGTAAGGTTGCTCATTTGGAAGAGTCATTAGAAGGTGTTTATGACTATAAGTTAGTCCAGGAAACAGTGCATGAAATTGTAACAGGTGCTATTTCTACACCACAAGAACTGGATCTCTACATTGCACGTCTCAATAATAGGCTATTAAAAGAGCGTATGGGAGAATTAGTACATGAAGAGACAGAGAAAAGAGCAACAGCTGCTGTTGAAGCGTCTACTAAAATTCTTGAAGTTAAAAAAACTCGTGAAATAGAGAGTATGCAATTAGCACATACAGATAAACTTGCTATTGCACAATCTAAGATTACTGAACTTTCACAAGCAAATGAAGTCCTGAGGGCTGCCAATGAAGCACTTCTAAAAGCGGTCCGGAAGCCTGAAGAAGAATTTGAAAATAAGAAAACTAAGTATGAAGACGCCATTCGAAGTTTGGAAGAAGCATTAGCAAGTTCTCAGCAAGCAGAGGCGAATCGTAAACAAGCACAAGAAGAGTATCTTGAAGAAGCAAGGAGAAAAGATCGGGAAGAAATAGATGCTCTCGAAGAAGAACTAAGAGAAAAGTCTATGAGAACTAGTGCAGATACACTTGCACGACTAGAGAGAGTTTACAGTGAAAAAGAACGAGGACTTGAACTTAAAACAGAAAAAACGGTCCGCCGTGATGTAGCAGGCGTTAAAGGCGCATTATCACAAGTTGATCAGTTAGTTTTAGGGATAACCTCTGATTCATATTTGGAAGGAATATCTCGTCTGCAACGAGAAGAATTCGATAGCTTCCTAGCTCAAATCGTGTCCACTCAACGAATACTTGCAGAAGCTGAGGATAAAATACGAGCCGTCAGACAAGCGGAATTTACTATTTCAGATGTTGCTTCAACTACTTCAACAGAAGTATTGAACGCGTAATACTCTTCTGCTCTACTTTTTGGCAAGGTTTAATCATATTCGTATGCTATACTTTCTCCTCGTATGAACGAATTTGTCTCACCCCACAATATTCCGGATCAATGGCGGCAGCCAATAAGTGAACAAGCATTAGGACGACGCGATGCACGGCTCTATCGTGCCCTGAAACTTACTGCATTTGCTGCCCCGCCGACTGTTGGATGCTTCCTAGATACCGAATTACAAACTGAAGTGCCACTGCGTATGGGATGCCGTTCCCAAGCTGATTACAAACGTTATATACATGAATTTATTGCCGCCGGTTCACAACCAATTCTCTCTTCTGCTCCCGTTTCACTCCTGCAAGTAGGTGATCGATTTGTTATAGCCGATAGTCAAGAAAATAGACGGCGTGCTACCCCAAATATTATTCGGAAAATAACACCAAGTCCCATTTGGCTTTCTGATTTACCATATGATTTTATGCAGGCAACATTTAGAGGTTTTATGGAAGCCACCCTCTATGCCCTAGATTCAGTATCCGATCGAATGAATGACGAGGAGATTGTTGATATTGGTTCAGGAGGCGGTATACTTGCTCTGGCCGCGCTTTCAAATGGTGCAGCACGTGCACACTTAATTGAGCAAAATGGATGGTATGCACGACAAGCAGATAGAAACCTGGAGCAAAACAATGTTGGTGAAAAGTCGACTGTATACTGTCAAACAGCTGATGAAGTACGTCAGTCTAAAACATTTCCTCGAGAACAGATTGGGGTTGCCATTTCAAATATAGGCGGACATGCAGTATACGGAGGATTACCAAATCTTTTGAAAGTATTTGATTTCATTGAAGATTTGCCTTGTGTTCATACCGTGGTACTTGGAGGATTTGGTTCTGTGAAGACAGATGAAGCCTATATTCCTCTGCTTCAATGGCTTGGTCAACAAGGCTTCACTGAATTTAGTAGAAAGGTCATCCCTCACCTCTTTCTGAAAGGTAAGATTGCATATCCCCTTATGCATGAAACGTTAGTTGGTATGAGATGATTTTTACTTATTCTCCCCGTGCTCGGGGAATCTGAAATCATTATTCTCTTGTTCTCCTTCATTCTCCTCCTGTTCCGGCGCTGGTTGTACAGACTCATCATAGTCGCTGAGAGATTCATCTTCTGGTATCTCGAGACTCGTGTCTTCAGGTTCAACCAGCACATTTTGCTCAGCTGTTTGAGAGTTTTCTTGTTTTTCCTTTGGTTTTCTCACCTCTTTGATTTCTTCAACTTTTTTCTGTACCCATTGCTTCATGAGTGAAAATGCTGAGGCAGCGACTTCTGCTTCCTGTTTGACTTCTTTCGGTCGAGGTGTCTTCAAATAAGCTATCACATAGGAGAGTGACGCCAGTGAATATGATTCGTCAGTTCTAAGGGGAACACTAAACGTTTCGCCAAGCAGTTCCCAGTCATCAACAGAAAGGTTAAATTTTTCTAAAACCATTAACGATGCCTGGTAGGAAATGCGTTGTTCGGGTGAGACGGGTTGAGAATCTCTTCGGTGCACTGCCTTCAGTAAACGTCTGTAGACACCAAGAGTATTACGAAATATTACCAGATCATAACTCGTTTTCTTTTCGTCAACTCCTTCTTTTGAAACCTCTTCGGCAGGTTCCTGCTGTAGTTGCAGTTCACTTTTAGAGAGAGGTTCTACCACGAATATTGTTTTATCACCCCTTTTTCTATTGAACGGGGGGATTTTTTCTAACTTAATTCCAAGTTGTCTCAACTGTTCCCGTGCCTCAGTAATAATCTTATTTAACCTATTGTAGTCGGGATTGGTTAATCCTGATGCCGCGATAACTTCTTCTCTTTTTAGATTAAGAGTAGGTTCTATTCGTAACCTCTGTAATATAGTTTGTACTATCAGGTTAGCCCGAAAGGGTATTGTCGTCGGCATTGTTCTTTGATCCGGCGATGATTCTTGGGCCGGTTCAACAATGACAGGTGTTTGGGAGATAACTGTATCCGCTTGAGGCGATAATTCGTGAAGCGGAAATGCCTGCGAGAATAATGCATGCGCCGCTACTGGTGTTTCCTTTCTTATTTTTCCCTGCCCTGCAAAGGCAAATAATGTCTCATCTCTCTCCGGTAATGATTCTGAATTAATATTCCTGAGCGTATATAATAAATCTCTTACTGCTACTAATGCTTCTAACGTTCCCGTATTTTCTATTGTGGTAAGTACTGCAATTGCAGAGGGTCTTTGGTCTTCAGGAATACGAGCAGCTTGAATAATTGTCTCTTGTAATATGTCGATTGCGGGATCAGACCATTCAGGAGGTAAAGAAGCCATGGCTTTGATGAATAGAATTGGCTCCACAGATGCTAGTAAATTCGCTAGTTCATCTTGAGAAAGAACACGATCTCCCCTCTCTTGAGAGTTATCTGCACTTGTAGGTTCAAAAGATTCGGCAGCCATTTTCTACCTTGTTAACAACGAACGGTCTACTCCATAGTATCACAAGTACTCTGCAATCTCAAAAATGGTTCTTCTCACCGATATATTTCTTTTCGATGACCAATACGGAGAATGAGGACGACGTTATCTTCAGGATACAAATCATATAAGACCCGATAATCACCAACTCGAATTCTATACTGTGCTATCTTTCTACCCATGAGTGGTTTGAACTGCTGCGGCTTTTGATCCAGTTCAAGCTTCAGAATTTCTTTTTCTATTCTACTTCGAATAGCGGGGTTAAGTTTTTTAAGATCCTTCTGTGCCTTTGAGGTGATTTCAATCGTATAGCTACTCATCCAAAGATTCTATAAACGGACGAAATTTCTTCGTTTTTCGCATTTTATATTCCTCTCTCCCCTTTTTAATATCGTTTTGTACATCCGGGGAATTAAGCTCAAGCAATATATCTTCTATCTCCTGATAATCGCTAAAGGGAATAGCCACAAGCGAAGGTTTTGTTCTGTTGGTAACCACATAATGACCTCCAACCTGATTGATTGTTCGTGCAATGAGTGGTAGTTTTGACTGAAATTCTTTTATACCGAGTACATCCTGTATCATACGTACTTTAGAATATCGTAAAAGAACTACTTTGTCAAGTCGACTTTTCTGCAGCGCTTACCAGGTTACTCAGAAGGTACGC
The DNA here is from genome assembly GCA_016203755.1 of Candidatus Roizmanbacteria bacterium. GTDB lineage: Bacteria > Patescibacteriota > Microgenomatia > 2-01-FULL-40-14 > JACQMD01. Next base: position 8,327 of record JACQMD010000096.1, on the reverse strand, counting down.
AATATTCAAAGGTCCTGTTCCACCTGGGGTTGGAGTATAAAACGAAGCTTTATCTTTGATATCTCCCTCATCATAATCTCCCACCAGTTTTTCATCTGCCCGTTCGATGCCTACTCCAATCAGCATTACTCCCGGTTTTACCTGAGCCCCTTTCACCGCTCCCCGCTTCCCCACACATGAGATGATAATGTCCGCTTCTTTGTAAAATTCTTCTTTATTGCGTGTGACACTGTTCACCTGGATGACGGGAATATTCAGTTTCGACAATGTTTCACCAATCGGTTTACCCGCTGTCTCTCCGCGGCCAACAAGGACTATTTTTTTGTTCCGCAGCGCCATACGAAGGGATTTTGTTTGAAGGATAACGGAAAGAATATGAGTAATTGCTTGTGAAATCGGGGGGATAAACGGAGATTTTTCATGAAAACCATCAACATCTTTTTTTGCCGCAACGGCACTTATAAATGAATGTGAAGATAAGTGCGCCGGCAATGGTCGCTGAATGATTACTCCCGTAATGGCGGGATCTTCATTGAGCTGAGTGATTTTTTCGGCAACTGTCTGGAAAGATACCCGCGCGGGAAATTTGAACTGTTTGATACCTATCCCCACCAGCCGTGCGACTTTCTCTTTTTGTCTAATATATGAATGCGAGGAAGGGTTTTCTCCAATCTGAATAACGGCCAAAATGGGCCGGACAGGAAGAGCAGCCACGCGCTGTTTAAGACCGGTCAGGATTTCATCGGCAAGAGCTTTGCCATCTATTCGAATACTCATAGGTGATTAGGTGATTGGGTAAATAGGTAAATGGGTAAAATTCATAATCCCATTCACCTAGTCACCTAATTACCCATTTACCCATCTCATACCGCTGTAGCGGTAGCAACAGAGTCTCCTTTATCGGTAAAACGCATCAGGATCACTCCTTGGGTATCACGGGATAGCTGCGGAATATTTTTTATGGGGAGTTTAATGATCTGTCCTTTTTTGGAACTTATGATGAGTTGTTCATCAACTTCAGTTACCAGAAGCGACTGAGCAACGAGACCAGTCTTTGTGGTTAAATTGGCAATCTTTATACCTTTTCCTCCCCGGTGCTGGCCCCGGAAACCATCAATATCTGTTCGTTTCCCCAATCCTTTTTCAGTAACCACCAGTACATCCTGGAAATATTTTTTTCGTTTATCATCAGGAATTTGACGGGTTGGTACTACTTCCATGGCAACCACATAATCGTCTTTTGTCAGATGGATACCAGTTACTCCGCGTGTGGCACGACCTGTTTCACGGACTTCACGGGCCGAGAATTTAATGACTTTCCCGTTGTGCGTTACCAGTAATATTTCTTCGTGCGGCTCTGTTTCCTCTGCCCAAACGAGCTCGTCTCCACTGTCCAGATTGATTGCAATAAGACCCGAAGTTTTTATATTTTTATACTTCGCAAATGATGTTTTTTTCACCACGCCGCGTTTTGTTGCCAACATAATAGCATTTTTTGCAGAATTGGCGAACTGCTCCGGAGTGACGGTTAGCACTGACTGAATGAGCTCTCCTTGTTCAATATTGATAAGGTTAATAATTGCCTGGCCTTTTGCTTTCCGGCTTGTTTCACCTATATCCCAGCAACGAATTTCAAAAACGCGTCCCCGGTTGGTGAAAAACATGACAATATCATGCGTTTCCGCGGGTAAAATATATTTGATGTCATCCTCATCTTTTGTTTCCATGCCAATTACCCCTTTGCCTCCCCGGCGTTGGACTTTAAACGTTCCCTTGGCAACCCGTTTGATGTATCCAGTTTTTGAGATCGTAATGAGTGTTTCATCATTAGGAATGAGATCTTCATCTGAAAACTCCCCTACTTTTCCTTTGATAACTTTTGTTTTTCGCTCGTCTGCAAAGGTTTGTTTCGTGTGTATCAGCTCTCCTTTAATGACGTCAAGTATCTTGACGGGATGGGCCAAAAGGTCTGTCAAATATGCTATAGTTTCGCGAATCATGGCAAGCTCTTCTTCAATCTTTTGTCGCTCGAGTGCTGCTAAGCGCTTGAGCTGCATATCGAGAATTGCCTGAGCTTGAATATCTGAAAGCTTGAAGCGACTCATGAGTTTTGTTTTTGCATCCTCAACGTCGGTTGCACGGCGGATCGTGCTGATTACTTCGTCGATGTTGTCAACGGCAATTTTGAGGCCTTCCAGTATGTGTTCGCGCGCTTTTGCCTGTTTCAACTCAAATTCGCTCCGGAGTCGCACAATATGCTGACGGTGCTTGAGAAATTCCTCAAGGATTTCTTTCAATGATAATGTTTTGGGCGTTCCGTCAACGAGTGCTACCATGTTTGCCGGAAATGTGGTTTGGAGTTGTGTAAATTTATACAGACGGTTCAGTACTTTCTTCGGAATCGACCCACGCTTGAGTTCCATGACTACCCGAATGCCGCGCCGGTCCGATTCATCGCGGAGATCTGAAATTTCGGTGACTTTTTTATCCTTTACCAGCTGTGCAATTTTGCCAATCATGGTTGCTTTATTTACCTGATAGGGAATTTCGGTCACAATGATAGCTGGTTTTCCCGCCGGTGTCTCTTCAATCGTTGCTTTTGCCCGCATAATAATTTTACCTCGGCCCGTGGCGTATACCTTTTTGACTTCTTCTATATCATAGATGGTAGCTGCAGTTGGAAAATCAGGGCCTTTGATAAAGTTCATGAGCTGATCGGTGGTTATAGGCTCTGCCTCAGAGGGTACATTTTTTGATTTGTTGTTTTCATTTGGATCTTGCGCGGAGCGCTCTATCATAAATACCAGTGCGTCGATTACTTCTCCAAGATTGTGAGGCGGGATTTTGGTGGCCATACCAACAGCAATGCCGTCTGCACCCATGAGTAACAAATTCGGAATGGCAGCGGGAAGAAGCGTTGGTTCCTGGAGAGACCCGTCGAAATTGTCAATAAACGGTACGGTTTCCTTCTCGATATCCCGCATAATCTCCTGCGAGATTTTTGCCATCTTTACTTCTGTGTATCGCATGGCTGCCGGCGGATCGCCATCAATTGATCCGAAATTTCCCTGTCCCGCAATGAGCGTGTACCGCATGGAAAAATCCTGTGCCATACGAGCAAGCGCATCATATACCGGCATGTCGCCATGTGGATGATACTTTCCGAGTACTTCTCCGACCACTTTTGCGGATTTTGAAAAACGCGCAGCAAAAGAAAGCCCGAGTTTGTGCATGGCGTACAAAATCCTCCGGTGTACCGGCTTCAGTCCATCCCGCACATCAGGAAGAGCGCGTGAAACAATGACGCTCATGGCATAATCCAGATACGAGCGTTGCATCTCCTCGATGATGGGAGTTTCAGATATCTTTCCGTAACTTGTTTGTGTTATGTTGGTTATTTCGTCTGGCATAGCATTTCAATACGCAAATAAGCAAATGAAAAAAATACTCAAAGACTCAAATAAGCAAAGTTCAAATGAATCCTCAAATCATCAAAGAATCAAAAAAGCAATACTTTTTTATTCTTTTTTCCTTGAACTTGTTTTGAGTCTTTGGAACTCTTTGTATCTTTGAGCTCTTTAAATACTTTGAGTCCTTATTTCATCCCTTCCCGTATCGCCTTCTCCGCCTCCGTTTTCCCCTTCCACTCTCTCACTTTTACCCACTTTCCCGGTTCCAACTCTTTGTAGTGTTCAAAGAAATGTTTAATTTTATTCTTTATCGCGTCGGGTACGTCAGCAATATCTCTGATATGTGTCTGGAATGGGTCAACTTTCGCAACCGGAACAGCGAGAATTTTCTCGTCCATTCCCGCCTCGTCTTCCATCATAAGTACCCCAATTGCGCGGCAATACATTGCTGCTCCCGGATGAACGGGATACGTAGAAAGGACAAGCACATCAACCGGATCTCCGTCTCCTGCTTGAGTTCCCGGGATAAATCCATAATTTAATGGATATCCCATGGTAGTAAATGCAAACCGGTCGACGAAAATCGTTTCACTATCTTTGTCCACTTCATACTTTGTCATTGATCCCATGGGGATTTCAATAACGACGGCAAATTTGTCAGTTGAATGTTTTAATTTTGCGAGTTTGGTTAAGTTCATGTGTAGTAATCACCTCCTGTTTCTGAAAAATGACTAAATGACTTAATAACTAAATACCCTAATAAAAACCGAAAACAACTATCACAATTATTTATTCAGTTATTACGTTATTCAGTTATTTAGTTATTTTCGTTTATATATCCAAGTTCGCCATTTTCGCGTGTGTTTGTATAAATCGTTTCCGCGGCGGGACTTCATCTCCCATGAGCATGGTAAAGACCTGGTCTGCTTGTTCCGCCTCATCCACGCGAACCTGTATTAAAATTCTGTTTTTCGGGTCCATCGTTGTTTCCCACAGCTGTTCTGCATTCATCTCTCCCAATCCTTTGTAGCGTTGGATGCGGGCAGTCTCCCGTTGTTTCGGGGTTAGATTCTTCAGTGCCGCATCCCGTTCAGCATCTGAATACGCATATACCACTGTTTTCCCGCTTTCAACTTTAAAAAGGGGCGGCTGCGCGATGTAGAGATAGCCTCCGGTCACGATCTCCGGTAAATGGCGAAAGAAAAAGGTGAGTAAAAGGGTGCGGATGTGTTCTCCGTCTACATCAGCATCCGTCATAATAATCACGCGATGATAGCGTAGTTTCTCCGCATTCATCGTCTCCCCTATCCCCATCCCGAGCGCAATAATCAGATCTTTCAGTTCTGCAAATTCTATGATCTTGTCAAGCCGTGCGCGCTCTGTATTGAGCACTTTTCCGCGAAGCGTGAGTATTGCCTGAAACTTCCGGTCTCTCCCCTGCTTTGCTGTCCCTGCTGCAGAGTTTCCCTCGACCAGATAGAGTTCAGAGCGTGACGGATCTTTTTCCTGACAATCCGCAAGTTTACCAGGGAGACCTAAGCCTTCAAGCGCACCTTTTCTGATAATTGCCTCTTTGGCAGCTTTGGCTGCAAGCCGTGCTTTTTTGGCAAGGAGTACCTTTTCAACAATGGTTCGGGCATCGCCCGGGTGCTCTTCAAAATACAGGTCAAGTCCTTCTTTAACCGCAGTTTGCACAAGCGGCGCAATCTCACTGTTTCCCAGTTTTGTCTTCGTTTGTCCCTCAAACTGGAGATCTTTTGAGGGCATTTTGATGTAGACAATTGCCGTGAGTCCCTCCCTCGTGTCGTCTCCACTGACAATATCTTCTTCTTTACCACCCTGTTTTTTAATGTAGTCATTAATTGACCGTGTGAGTGCGCTCTTAAAACCGGTGACGTGTGACCCGCCTTCTGCAGTATTAATGACGTTGACAAATGATTCGAGCGTTTCGTTATAGGTATCGTTGTATTGGATAACGACTTCGATCTCGGCGGATTCTGTTTGTTGTTTTATAAAAATAGGGTCATGAAGTGCAACTTTGTTCCGGTTGAAATCCTTTACCAGCGATGCAATACCTCCTTCGAAATAAAAATGCGCCTCTTGTTGTTTTGCTTCATCAAAGAGATGAAAATACAACTTTGGTACCAGGTAAGCCCTTTCGCGAAGCGATTTTTTAATCCGTTCAAACTCAAACTGTTGTGTTTCTTTGAAGATTTCGCGATCGGGAAAAAACGTGGATATCGTTCCTGATAAAAGTTTCGTTGGTAACGTTGCGGTATTTGGGAATAATGGAGGAAGCGAAGAGCCCGGAATGACGCTTATTTTTCCTGTTGGTACACCCCGTTTGTATGATTGCTGGTAGAGTTTGCTATTACGGACTACCGTTACCTTCATCCATTCAGAGAGGGCATTAACCACCGATGCGCCAACTCCGTGAAGCCCTCCGGATACTTTATATGCCGTTCCTTCAAATTTTCCTCCGGCGTGGAGTTTCGTCATGACCAGCTCGAGTGCTGAAACGCCGTACTTGGCATTGGTATCAACCGGGATCCCTCGTCCATCATCAACCACCGTTACTGATCCATTAGTATGGATGGTGGTCCAGACGTTTTTAGCAAATCCAGCAAGCGCTTCATCAACGCTATTGTCGATAATCTCCGTTGCGGTATGGTGCAGTCCATTGACATCGGTTGATCCGATATACATGGCCGGGCGTTTGCGAACGGGTTCAAGGCCTTCCAATACGATGATTTTTTCCGCTCCGTAGTCGTTTTTTTGTGTCGGCATTGGGAATAGTAAGAAAGAAAAGACGGCACGACACATGCGCGCCGCCGAATACAATCATTGTACCACTCTTGCCGGTCAAGTTCAAGCGTTTTTAGAGGCGTAATGCAGCATAGATTTGGGAGATACGTGTTGATTTTTAGAAGTTGTAGGGCTACTCTAGTATAGAGAAATGAATCGTATACTATATCGAACTATCTGTTTTGTTTTAACAGACCTTCTTCTGTTCGGCTTTTTTACGGCCTCTTCTGTTTCTGCTCAACAGACGGCATCGTTTTCGCGCATTCGGGTGGATCCAACGGACATGGCCGGAGACGTGAAGGCAATGGGAGATATTGACGGAGACGGGTATATAGATCTGGTCATCGGCGGGATGGCCAACAGTGAAAATATGGTTTGGTATCAGTATCCTTCATGGACAAGATATCCTGTCGCCAATACAAATCAGGAGTTTATGACTGACATGCAGCTGGGAGATATTGATCGCAATAGTGATCTTGATGTGGTTGTTCCGGATGGTTCAGGAACCACTAATGTCATATGGTTAGAAAATCCTCGTCCTTCGGGTGACCCCAAAAGCGGCAACTGGATCCGTCATACGATTGGTTCTCATGGAACATGGGCGCATGATGTGGAAGTGGCTGATTTTAACCGTGATGGGTTTCCAGATTTGCAGATAGCGTTGGAACTGTCTGAAATTGCCTGGTACCGTCATAATGGTAGTTCTCAAATTTTTCTTTTACCAAGCAAGCGCTTACCGGAAGCGCACACAATGCCCGGGTGGGAGATATCGGCAATGATGGGGATGTTGATATCTTTGGTGCCAACTACACGGGCAATCCACCGGTATACCTGTGGGAGAATAACCTGAATCCGGTCTCTACCCCCACTCCTACGGTAACCCCCATCGTTTATACCATCACTGAAAGCTTCGAAAGTGGGTTGAATGGTTGGATTCCTGATTATTCTATTCATTGTGAGGGAATGGGACAATGCGCTCAGCCATTCATCTGGCATATAGAGCAATCGACAGTGCAAGCCCAGGATGGGGCTCATTCACTCGAATATTTTTTAACCGGTGCAAATGATGACGGAACGACGTGGATTGTTCGTGAATTTCGTGTACCTCCCGGTACAAAAGCAAACATTGATCTCAGTTTTTATCTGTGGAGTCCCACGGGTGATGACGCTACTGGCTGGCCGGTCATGAAGTATATTGGAGAACGTAAACCTGAATATGAGGTAGATTTTGATAGAACAGGGAGAACCGGAGAAGTAGCGGGTTGGAAAAGATACGATTATACAAAAAAAGTAACCAGCTCAACCGGAAGTATTTATATAGCGCTGGGAATAAGCGTTACTTGGGAGGCAGATAGAACGTATTATATTGATAATGTTACTGTTAAAAGCGATATACCCCTTGATACTCTTCCGGTTATTTCTCCTACTCCTTCTGTCCCCGGAGACATCGACGGTGATGGCGATATAGACCTTTCGGATCTCACCACCCTTCTAACCAACTTCGGGAGATCTGGAACAAGTCTTCCGGGCGATATCGATAGTAATGGTGATGTTGACCTTGCTGATTTGACGACACTACTTTCAAATTTCGGGAGGTAATTGCAAAAAGAGATTTTCCATAAGAAGGCGCGGATTGGTGTTGGTATGTTCAAGTGTAGCAAGTGCGCGTGAGAAAGTACGAACCATATTTGTATTTGGTATTTGGTATTTGGTATACGGCGAAGACTGCGATTGATAGCTGGAAAGTAACGATGAACGGACAGCCAGGACTGCTTGCTTCAGAAATGCAACAGCGGTTTCACGATCTTTCCCGACAGTTGCCGCCAGGCTAAACCTCTCCCCTACCCCACTGTTGAGTAACACATCCAATGTGCTTGTTTTCATTTCTGAATTGTCATACTTGATACTTGATACTTTATACTTGATACGAATAACGTGGCATCTTGATACAATCGTCGGGAGTAGTTTATCTTCCGCGTCGGCCGTTGCAATAATCCGGACGAATGACGGCGGCTCCTCCAGTAGCTTGAGGAGGGCATTTTGTGCTTCAACGGTGGCATGTTGAAATTCTGCTATGACGCCGGCTTTCCAGGGGGAGTGTACGGGTGGAAT